>JAUVSA010000017.1 GCA_030597345.1 Bacillota bacterium | reverse complement strand
GCCCAGCAGGTGCTGCGCCTGATGGACGCGCTCGAAGATCAGGACGATGTCCAACAGGTCTACGCGAACTTCGACATCGCCGACAGGATAATGGAGGCCATCGCGGCCTAGGCGCGACGGCCGGTGGGTGCTCAGGGGTAACGCGGATGGGGCGGCGCGCAGCCGCCCCGCTTGCGTTGGGTGAAGGGAAAGACTTTGGAGCTGGAGTCGCTGCTGCCGCGGGTGACGAAGCCCGCGCGCTATACGAACGGCGAATGGAACGCGGCCCACAAGGATCCCGCGGGCGTCCGCGCGCGCTTCGCACTTGTCTATCCCGACGCCTACGAGGTCGGAATGTCACACCTGGGGCTGCAGGTCCTCTACCACGTCCTCAACTCGCACCCCGACTACCTCGCCGAGCGGGCATTTGCTCCCTGGCCCGACATGGAGCAGCAGCTCCGAGCCCGCGGCCTCACTCTCACCAGTCTGGAATCGCGCACCCCTCTCCGCGATTTCGACGCCATCGGAATCACCCTGCCCTACGAGCTGACTTACTCCAACGTGCTCAATATCCTCGACCTCGCCGGGATACCCGTCCGCGCGGCCGATCGCGGAGCCGACGACCCCCTTGTGATTGGCGGCGGCCCGGGCGCGGTGAACCCCGAACCGATGGCCGACTTCTTCGATGCGATCCTCATCGGGGAGGGGGAGGAGGCCATCCTCGAGATCGCAGAGGCGGCCGCAGAGGACGACCGCGACGCCGCCCTCGCTCGCCTGGGAGAGATTCCCGGCGTGTACGTTCCCGCGAGCTACGAGGCATCGTTCGCCGGAGCGGGCCCGCTGGGAAGTGTGACTCCGCGCAACGGCGCTCCCGCGCATATCGTGCGGCGAATCATCACCGACCTCGACCAGGCGCCGTTTCCCACCCACCAGATCGTCCCCTTCCTCGACACCGTTCACTCACGCGTCACCCTGGAGATCATGCGCGGGTGCGCGCGCGGGTGTCGCTTCTGCCAGGCCGGAGCAACTTGCCGGCCGCGCCGCGAGCGGAGCGTCGCCACCCTGCTCCGCCAGGCGGAGGAAGCGGTGGCGGCTACCGGATATGACGAGATCTCGCTGCTGGCCTTCACCAGCGTGGACCACCGCGAGATCGAGGAACTGGCGGCTGAGCTGGTAGCGCGCTTCGGCAGCCGCGGCATCGGAATCGCCCTCCCTTCCATGCGCGTGGACGCCTTCTCGGTATCCCTCGCGAATACCATTCAGCAGGTGCGCAAGAGCGGCCTGACCTTCGCGCCGGAGGCGGCCACCCCGCGGCTCCGCAGCGTGATAGGCAAGCCGATGACCGAAGACGAGCTCTTCGCGGCCGCAGACGCCGCCTTCTCCTCGGGCTGGGCGCGATTCAAGCTCTACTTCATGATCGGGCTGCCAACTGAAACGGACGAAGATGTGGCGGCGATCGCCGATCTCGTGCAGCGTCTCGTCGCCTTCGGCCGCGGCGCGCTGGGCTCGCGGGCGGGCCGGCTTCGCATCGCGGTGAGCATCGGCGCCTTCGTGCCCAAGCCCCACACTCCGTTCCAATGGGTGGGCCAGGACTCCCGCGACTCCCTCAACCACAAGCAGCATATACTTCAGCGGGGCCTGCGCGGGCGGGCCATCAAGCTGTCCTGGACCGATGCCGACGTGAGCGCGCTGGAGGCGGCGATCTCCCGCGGCGATCGGCGCCTGGGCCGCGCTATCGAGGGCGCCTGGCGGCTCGGGGCTACTTTCGACGCTTGGGGAGAGCACGTCGACTTCTCCCGGTGGGAGCGCGCCTTCCGGGAGGCCGACCTTCACCTGGAGGACTATGCCAACCGCACCCTGGGGGTGAATGACTCCCTCGCCTGGGATCACATCTCCTGCGGGCCGGAGAAGGACGCGCTGCGGGCGGAGGCAGAGCAGGCCCTCGGCCGGGGGGAAGCCTGACGTGGCCCAGCTTGTCTGTCGATACCGCAAGGGCAATCAGATCAGGTGGATCTCCCATCTCGACCTGAAGCGCACACTCGAAAGAGCGATGCGGCGGGCCCAGCTCCCGCTCGCTCTCTCCCAGGGCCACAACCCGCACCCCAGGATCAGCTTCGGCCCTCCCCTCCCCCTCGGCGCCACTGGCGATGCCGAGGTCCTCGCCTTCTACCTGAGCGAGGCAATGGACCCCGGCGAGGTGAAGGATCGGCTCAACCAGCAGCTCCCGTCCGGCCTCGAGATAGTAGAAGCCTGGCTGCCACCTAGGTATAAGAAGAAGGAGACATTCGGCGACATCGACGTTGCCGAATACCGGGTCGGCATCCGTGGTGACGTACGACTCACAGATGTCTCCCTCCGGGTGTCGGAGCTGCTGGCACGGGAAGAGCCCATCGTGGAGCGCGGCGGCCTGCGCCCGCAGCGGACAGTGGACATCCGGCCGCTGATCTTCAGCCTCTCCGCGGAGGATGCAGGCGGGACCGGCATCGAGCTGCGCATGCGGCTGCGCACGGGCAGCCACGGCGGCGCTCGGCCGCAGGAGGTGGTCACGCTGCTTGGCCTGGAGGACGGGGAGACGACTATCTGCTACCACAGAACGGGACTGTACGCCAGCGCCCAGCCCTCTGCCGCGCGGCGAAGGGGCGCGCTGCATCGGTGGACCCGAACGCGGAGTAATAGAGAGAGACGAGAAGCACGATGAGAAAAGAAATTGTAGTCAACGCCGACGACCTGGAATCCAGGGTGGCCATCCTCGAGGACGGGCAGCTGGCGGAACTCACGGTGGAACGCGAGCCCCGCATGGTGGGCTCCATCTACAAGGCGCGCGTGGTCAGCGTGCTGCCCGGCATGGACGCCGCATTCGCCGACATCGGCCTGCCGAAGAACGTGTTCTTGTGCGCCGACGATGTCGGCTTCGTGAACCGGGATGGGATAACCGCTGCCCCCGCCCCTCGTTCCGCCTCCATCTCAGAGCGGCTGAAGGAGAACCAGGAGGTCGTCGTCCAGATCGTGCGCGCCCCGGTTGCCGGGAAGGGCGCCCGCGCGACCACCCGCCTCGCTCTGCCGGGCCGCTATCTCGTCGTCATGCTGGCCGAGTCCTCCCATGTGGGCGTCTCCCGCAGGATTGAGGACAGGAAGGAACGAGACCGCCTCCGCAAGATCGGCGAACGGCTCCGCCCCAAGGGCGCCAGCATCATCATACGCACCGAGGCCGAGGGACGCGGCAAACAGGACCTGGCGGCCGACATGAAGGTGCTCCTCGACCTGCGCGACCGCATCATGAAGAAGGCCGCCAGCGCCAGAGCCCCGGCGCTTCTGCACCAGGACCTAACCCTCACCTATCAGGTCATCCGCGATGCCTTCACCGACGATGTGCAGACACTCGTCATCGACTCCAAGAGCGTCTATGACAGCGCGGTTGAGTTGGTCAAGCTCATCGCACCTCGTCTGCGGCGGCGCATCAAGCGCTATCGCGGCAAGCTCCCCATTTTCCACAAGTACGACATCGAGGGCGAGATCGACCGCCTCCTCCGCCGGCGCGTCTGGCTCCAGGCCGGAAGTCACATCAGCATCGACCAGGCAGAGGCCTTCACCGCCATCGACGTGAACACCGGCCGCTACACCGGCTCCACCGGCCTCGCCGATACCATTCTTCGCACCAACCTCGAAGCCGCCGACGAGATCGCCCGCCAGCTCCGCCTGCGCGATGTCGGAGGCATCATCGTAATCGACTTCATCGACATGGATCGCTCCCGCCACCGCCAGCGAGTGATGAAGGCATTCGAAGAGGCCCTCAAGCGCGATCGCCAGAAGACCAAGATCCTTCACCTCAGCCCCCTGGGTCTCATCGAGATGACCCGCAAACGGCGCGGCGAGAGCCTGATCGGACTCCTCACCGAAACCTGCCCCTTCTGCGCCGGCCTCGGGCGCATGCGGCGGCCCCTCACCGTCGCCCTCAAGATCGAGAGGGAGCTGTGTCGGCTCGCGGCCGACGACAAGCTGAAGGCCGTGCTCGTCCGCGCCACACCTAGTGTGGCCGGCGCCCTCATCGGGGAGGGAGGCCAGCGCGCCGCCGCGCTCGGCAAGCGCATGGAGGTCCCGCTCTATGTCCGGGCGGACCACGGCATGGGAGTGGAAGACCACGAAATCCTGCCCATGACCCCGGCCGAGGCGACCAGCGCGGTGAAGACATACTCCGAGGGAGATGAGCTGGTAGTGGACCGCTTCGACCCCGACGGAGCAGCGGGAGAGGATGCATTCGGGTGGGCAGAGGGCTATCGCGTTCAGATCGACGGGGGTGCCCCCTCACCGGACGGCCAGACCATTGTCCTCACCACTGCCGATCCCTCCTTCGGACGAGGCCGCGTCAAGGGGGCGCGGACCAAGGCCGCACCGCCCAAGGGGAGACAGGCCAAGGGAACACCGCCCAAGGGGCCACCGGCCAAGGGGGAGCCGGCGGCACCGAAACGAGGCCGACAGAGTCAAGGCAAGAGTCGGCGTCGCTCTTCCGGCAGGCGGACGCGTTCCCGGCGTGACTCCAAAGCGCCGGAGTCCGTGGCCGCCAAACCGCAGCCGACGGGGTCGCCTCCGAAGCGACCGCAGCCGACGGGGTCGCCTCCGAGGCTGCCGCAGGCGCCTCCGCCTTCAAAACCACCCGAGCCGGCGCCCAGCGCGCCCGCAAAGAAACCCGGCCTGCTCCGGCGCGGCGCCCGCCGGCTGGCTCGCGCGCGGCGCTGAGAACCAGCCGGGATAGCGCAGCCTGAGAGACCGAACCTCTTCTCCGCAGCGGGGTAGGTTTGACACTCTCAAGCCGTTCTGTTACCATCAACGGGGTAGGAGGCGCATCTCGGTATGTATGCAATCCTCGAAACCGGTGGCAAGCAGCACCGCGTCGAGCCGGATCAAGTGCTGACTGTCGAACTGCTCGCCGCGGAACCGGGCGAGGTCATCGAACTCGACCGCGTGGCCCTCGTCGAGCGCAATGGCAAAGTGCGCGTCGGCACCCCCTGGGTGAAGGGCGCCAGGGTCACCTGTCGCGTTCTCTCTCACACGCGGGGACGCAAGATCCAGGGCTTCACCTACAAGGCCAAAGGAAACGTGAAGCGAAGTATGGGGCACCGACAGCATCACACCCGACTCCTGGTGCAGAAGATCACGCTGGGCCGCTCCCGCAAGAAAGAGGAGAGCTGAGATGGCACACAAGAAAGGAATGGGCAGCTCTCGCAACGGCCGCACGAGTCGGTCGAAGCGATTGGGCGTTAAGGCATTCGGCGGGACCCTGGTCCCTGCCGGAGCCATCATTATCCGCCAGCGGGGAACCCGCGTTCGTCCCGGGCGCAACGTCGGCTTGGGTCGCGACGATACCTTGTTCGCCAAGATCGAGGGGGTCGTTCAATTCGCAAACCACCCGGGGGGACGCCGCCAGGTTCACGTGTTGCCGGCCGGCGCCTAGCCTCGCCGGTGGCGCTGCTTCGGATCGTGCCGTGTTCGTCGATCAGGCCGAGATAGAGGTCGAGGGCGGCGACGGCGGCGATGGCGCCGCCAGCCTTCGACACGAGAAGTATGTTCCCAGGGGCGGCCCGGACGGGGGCGATGGCGCCCGCGGCGGCGACGTGATCGCAGTTGCCGACACCCACCTTCGCACTCTCATCGACTTCACCCACAAACGCCGCCATCGCGCCGGGAACGGCGGCCGCGGCGGCTCCAAGCGTCAGCACGGCAAGAACGGCGCCGATGTCGAGATTCGCATGCCGGTTGGCACGCTCATCATTGAGGCCTCAGACCAGACCGTAGTCGCGGATCTGGTGGAGGCCGGCCAGCGGATGATCCTGGCCCGCGGAGGCCGCGGGGGCCGGGGAAACGCACGCTTCGCCACCGCCGCCCGGCGCACGCCCCGCTTTGCCGAACGGGGCGAGCCGGGCCAGTCCCGGCGTCTTATTCTCGAACTGAAACTGCGCGCCGATGTCGGTATCTTCGGCCTTCCCAACGTGGGCAAGTCCAGCCTCATCGCCCGGGTCTCCGCCGCGCGGCCCAAGATCGCTGCCTATCCATTCACCACCCTGGCCCCCAATCTTGGAGTGGTCAGGCTGGAGGAGAGCGTTAGCTTCGTCATCGCAGATCTGCCCGGCCTCGTCGAAGGCGCCCATCGCGGCGCCGGACGCGGACACGACTTCCTCCGTCACCTGGCGCGGACCCGGCTCCTGATACATGTCCTCGACGTCGGCGACCCCGAGCGCGACCCGCGGCAGGACTTCGCCATGCTCAATCGAGAGCTCGCCCTCTATCGGGAACACCTCGCCCACCGGCCCCAGTTGGTGGCGCTCAACAAAGTGGACCTCCGCCCGCCTCCCGAGAAGCTGGCCGAGACCGAATCGTTCCTGCAAGAGCAGGGCTATGCTGTCCTGCGTATCTCCGCCCTGACGGGCGAGGGCGTCGTCGCCCTGATGGGCCGCGCGGCCCAACTGCTGAGTGAGATTCCGGCGGCCCCGGCCGCCGAGACATCGGCCGCGGCCGCCCCGCCGCGCGCCGCTCCCCTCCGGGTAGAGCAGGTCGACGACGGCTCCTACGAAGTGGCCGGGGAGGCGGTCGAGCGGGTGGCCATCATGACGGACCTGGACAACGAAGAGGCCGTTCGGGACCTCCACCGGCGGCTGGAGCGCATGGGCGTCATTCGTCGGCTGAGGAAGCTGGGAGCCAGGGACGGGGATAGCGTCCGCATCGGGTCCATCGAGCTGGAGTTCGTCGAGTGAGGAGCAAACATGACCCCTGGCGTCATTGAAGAAGTCGTCCGGAAAGCGAAGCGGGCGCGAGATGCGGCCGTCCGGCTGGCCGGCCTCACGCGGGCGGAGAAGGACCGAATCCTGCTGGCCATGGCAGACGCCATCGAAGATCGGAAAGATTTCATCCTCGAGGCCAATGCCCGGGACGCTGAGGCGGCGGAGAAACGCGACCTCTCTTCAGCGCCCATCGATAGATTGCTCCTCGACGACGCGCGCGTCGCGGAGATGGCGCAGGGACTGCGCACCGTGGCCGGCCTCCCCGACCCGGTGGGGGAGATCATCGGCGGTTGGCGCCTGCCCAACGGCCTGGAGATCACCAAGATCCGCGTGCCCCTCGGCGTGGTGGGGATCATCTACGAGTCCCGCCCCAACGTCACCGTCGACGCGGCCGGCCTGTGCCTCAAAGCTGGCAACGCGGTGGTGCTGCGAGGAGGCTCCGACGCGATCAACTCCAACATCGCCCTCGTGCAAGTCGTGAACGAAGCGGGCCGCGCCGAAGGGCTGCCCGCAGGCGCAGTGGAGATCGTAGAGACCACGGATCGCCAGGCCGCAGCACAGCTCATGCAACTCACGGACTACCTCGACGTTCTCATCCCGCGGGGCGGCGGCGAGCTGATCCGGCGTGTCAAGCAGGAGTCCAGCGTGCCCGTCATCGAAACGGGTGAGGGAAACTGTCACGTCTACGTGGACGCTTCGGCCGACCTGGCGCAGGCGCAGGAAATCGTGCTGAACGCCAAGTGCCAGCGCCCCGGCGTCTGCAATGCCGTGGAAACACTGCTCGTCCACGAGGACGTCGCCCCCGACTTCCTACCGGCCGTCGGGCGGCGGCTGACCGAGCTCGGGGTCGAGCTGCGGGGCTGCGACCGCGCGCGCCGGCACCTGGAGCAGGCCAATGCCGCCACCGAAGAAGACTGGGCGACGGAGTACCTCGCCCTCATCCTCGCCGTCAAGGTTGTAGATGACCTGGAGGAGGCGATCGCGCACATAAACCGCTTCGGGACCAAGCACTCCGAGGCGATCCTGACACAAGACCTCCGGAACGCGCGACGCTTTACCCGGGAGGTCGACGCCGCCGCCGTCTACGTCAACGCCTCCACTCGGTTCACCGATGGGGGTCAGTACGGCATGGGTGCCGAAATCGGCATCAGCACCCAGAAGCTCCACGCTCGCGGACCCATGGGACTTCCGGAGTTGACGAGCTACAAGTATATCGTGACCGGAGACGGGCACGTCCGGCCATAGCGCAAGGATGCAGATGAGCGAATCGGTCGGCATTATGGGGGGCACCTTCGATCCGATACACTTCGGCCACCTTGCGGCCGCGGAGGAGGCCCGCATTCGCCTCCGCCTGGCCCGCGTGATCTTCGTCCCCAATGGCCAGCCGCCCCACAAGCGAGGCTACGTGCCGGCGCCGGCGGCACGGCGCTACGACATGGTTGTGCTCGCCACCGCCTCCAATCCGGCCTTCGAGGCCTCTCGCGTCGAGATCGACCGGTCGGGTCCCTCTTACGCCGTTGACACAGTGGAAACAATCGGTCGCCAGCTCGGCCCTGACACCCGCCTCTACTTCATCGCCGGCGTGGACGCGGTCCGCCAGTTCGTGACCTGGCAGAGCCCGGAACGTCTGGTCGAAACCTGTGAGATCATCGCCGTCAGCCGCCCTGGCTACAGCCCTCGGGACCTCGACCGCGCGCTGCCCTCGCACCTTCGGGAACACGTCCACACCTTGCGCATTCCAGCCTTCGGCATCTCCTCCAGGCGGCTGCGGCAACGGGCCGCCGCCGGCGAATCGCTTCGATACCTTACGCCACAGGCTGTGGCGCGCTATATCGCCGCGCATCGTCTCTATTCGAAGTGTTGAGTCCATCCGCCGGCTTTCGACCGCGGGCGGGCCCGACCTCGGCAGGCGGAACTACCACAATACTGTGTCCCAAAACATCGCAGCGCGAACAATGATTCGCAGAACGCTCACCTTCGAATGGTGGTGGCTGATCTGGGTCGCGGCCGGCCTCTGCGTCTTCCTCTGCGGCCTCGCCCTGGGCCTTGTTTCCATCGGCAATCCGCGGGCGGGCGTCCGCTGGTTCGCCCCCATCCTCTCCCCTGCCTTCGGGGGGCGCGACTACGTGACCATCCTCGCCGTGGGAGTCGATGATTCCGAGGGGCGGGGCCTGGCCGACACCATCATCGCAGCCGTCGTCCGACCCCGCACGGGCGACATCTCCGCTCTCGCCATTCCGCGCGACAGCCGCGTTCACGTACCCAGCGGCGTCGGCGTCCGCCGGATAAACGAGGCACATTCCTTCGGCGGACTCCCACTTATCATCGAGACCGCGGAGCTGCTCCTTGGCTTCCCCTTCGACTACTACGTGGAGGTCAACATCGCCGGCGTTGTGGAGCTGGTTGACGCCCTCGGGGGCGTGGACATTGATGTCGAGAAGCGGATGTACTACCGCGCCCGCGCACAGGGACTCCTCATCGACCTCCAGCCCGGCCCTCAGCATCTCGACGGTGAGCGGGCCCTCGGCTACGCGCGCTTCCGCCGCGATGCCCAGGGAGACCTCGGCCGCATCGCGCGCCAGCGCAAGTTCATCCGCCTCGTTGCGCGCCGGATGCTCTCCCCCGACAGCGTCATGCGCGGGAAGAAGCTGGCGGAGACCTTCGTCGACACCGTGAGGACCAACCTAACGGTCGCCGACGTGATCTCCCTCATGAAGCTAGTAGACGGCGTCGGCCCGGAGGTTATCCGCATGGCAACACTGTCCGGCCGGCCTCGCATAATCCAGGGGCAGAGCATGCTCGAACTCGATGAGCGCGAGACACAGGACGCCGTCGATCGAGTCCTCTGGGGACAGGGAGTCAGCGTGACCGTGTTGAACGGAACAGATGTCAGCGGGCTGGCCGCTCGCGCCGCCGCACGCCTCGAAGAGCACGGCTGTGACATCGTGGAGATTGGGAACGCGGAGCAGGAAATGGATACCACCGTTATCATCGATCATCGTGGCCAGGCGAAGCGGGCCGAACGCGTCGCCTCCTGGCTGGGTGGGGGCGCAATAGCCGTCGCCCCGGACGGCGACAGCGTGGCCGACGTCACCGTGATCTTGGGGCGTGACCTGGTAGGCTCTGGCAGATGACGGTGGGCCGAAGGGGAGCTTCACGCGGCCGACGACCGGCACAGAAGGCAAAGCAGATCTCCTCCGATGAGAAGGCCCGCCGCGCGCAGTCAGCCCTGATCGACGGCCGCGCCGCGGATCCGGTGCTGCTCGACATGCGCGCCGTCACCCTCATCACCGACTACTTCCTGATCTGCCACGGTACCTCCAACGTACACATCCGCGGCCTCGCCGATGCCGTGCTCGAAGCCCTGAAAGGGGAGAAGCTCCGGCACTACGGGACCGAGGGACACCGAGAAGCACGCTGGATCCTCATAGACTACGGCGACCTCATCGTGCACATCTTCGCAGAGGATCAACGGGAGTTCTATGACCTGGAGCGCCTCTGGAGCGACGCACCCCGAGTTGCCCCGCCGGCGACGAGTCAGAACGGACATGCCTGAGGAACCGACCCCCTCCGAAATACAGCTGAGAATCCGTCAGCTGCTCGGTCAGGCCACCCTCCTCCGCGCGCGGGGCGAGCACGAGCAGGCCCTCGCCCTCGCGCAGGAGGCGACCGCCCTCGACGAGGAGAGCTGGGAGGGTCACGAGCTCCTCGGGGATCTGCTCCTCGCCCTCGAACGCCCCGAGCGAGCCATGACGAGCTATCGCCGAGCCCAGGAGCTCAACCCCGAGCGAGCGCGTCTCGAAGAGAAGATCGGCCGCGCCGCCCTCGCGCAGGCGGCGAGAGATCGCACCGCCGAGCTCTCCCGCGCCCTGCTGGACGGAGAGACCGCCGTCGAGATGCCCAAGCGCAGTCCCAGCTATGCCGCGCTCTACTCTTTGATCGTCCCCGGCCTCGGCCAGGTCTACAATCGAGAGGTGTTCAAGGGCATAGTCATCGTCGTGGTGTGGCTCGCGCTCCTCGCCATCACCGCGGCCGTCGTCCGCGGCGAGCTCGCCATCCGCCCCACCAGTTCGATGGGCAGCCTCTACGACTTCAACCTGGATATCACCACTCTCCTGTCCGCCGCCTTCGGCGGGCCGGGTGCGGTCTGGATCCTTGCCCTGGTTGGGGTCTGGATCTACGCAGTGGCCGACGCCGCCATGCGGGCGAGCAAGACCATGACCTCCGACCACACCGGCGTGGTGTGACGCTAGGTTGTAGGTCGGGCGTGCCGGAGTTTGCCCTGAGCGAAGCGAATGGGCCCGCCCCATCACATCCAAGGCTCACTGCCTTGACCTACCCTTCTGCCCACTCTATAATCCCTCCGCGTGCCCCAGTGGCCAAGTGGATAAGGCACCGGCCTCCGGAGCCGGGATCGCAGGTTCAAATCCTGCCTGGGGTACCAGCCCCTATCACTGGGTAGGGCAGAGCTTGCTTGTCCTGCATAGCCTTGGCGAAGCAGGACCCATGCCCGCCGCAATGCTGTCATGCTGAGCGGAGCGAAGCATCCCGCCGTTTCGGTGTTTCGGGACTCTCGTGCTACGTAGAGAAGCCACTTCGCAGAGTGGCATCAGTCCCGGAACGAATCCGCCGCCCCGCTCCCGAGATTGACGGCCCCCGGCCAACGTGCTATGGTCCTCCTGCAATGCACCTGATGCCCCTCAATCCACGGGCCGTCCGACGACCGCGATCAGTGCGATCCGCGGCGCCCCGCCCCGTGGCCGGAGGCGCTACCTAGCTCGGCGATTTCCCGAAGCAACCAGCAAGCAGTCTGAAGCCACGGGCCGGCAGGTCTGTGGCTTCGTCGCATTTCATGGAGGGTGATGGGAACATGTCCAGCAACACGACTGGCAACATCGACAACATGACCCAAGCTGACCTCGATCAGGTCGCCGCCCTGTGGGAGGCCGCTGAAATGTGGCCCCACGTGGGTGAGGACCGCTCCTGGCTGGAGCATGCCCTCGCCAGGAATCCCGGCTGCACACTCGTCTGGCGCGACCGGGGACGCGTGACAGGAACCGTCATCGGCGCCTGGGACGGCCTGCGCGGCTGGATCTATCGCTTGGTCGTGGCCGAAGACCGCCGCGCAGAGGGAATCGGGCCCGCGCTCCTCGCCGCCGCCGAAGCCAGACTCCGGGAGGCAGGCGTCAAGCAGATCAACCTCATGGTGTACGACCAGAACTCCGATGCCGAGGTCTTCTACCTCCACCGCGGCTACCAGCGCTCCCCCGTCAAGGTCCTCAGAAAGCGGTTCCAGACCTCCTGAAAGCCTCCCCACCATTCGCTGTCCGCCGGGCGGCCCCGTGGAGGCCGCCGGCGGCAGGACGCAGGCCTCCTTCTTGCGAACTCTAGCATGACCGGCAATTTGCCGTGCAGACCCCATCCGGGGAAGGGGCTCCGTATGACCATGAGACCGCTCTTCTTGCTTCCGCTTCTCCTTGGCTCTCTCGTCGTTGCCGGGAGCCCACCCGCGGCCGCGGGTATGACCGACGTCTCCGACTCGGAGCGACTCCAGAGCGCGGTCCAGGAAGCCGCCTCTGCCGTCACCCCCGCGCTCGTGAGAATCCACGTCGTCGATGTTGATTACAGGTCGGGCAGGGAGATCAAGTCCGAGTCCACCGGCAGCGGCATCATTCTCACCAAGGAAGGCCACGTCATCACCAACCACCACGTCGCCGGCCGGGCCAAGCAGATCGTCTGCACACTCGCCGACAAGGAGGACATCGACGCCGAGCTGGTCGGCACCGACCCTCTCACTGACATCTGCGTCATCAAGCTGCTGCCCGAGGAGAGTCGGCAATTCCCCGTGGTGAAGTTCGGCGATTCCTCCCAGCTCAAAGTGGGAGATCGAGTGCTGGCGATGGGCAGTCCCCTCGCCCTCTCTCAATCCGTCACCCTCGGGATCGTCAGCAACACCGAGCTCGTCATGCCCGACCTGTTCTGGCCCTTCACCCTCGAGATCGAGGGCGAGGACGTCGGCTCTATCGTCAGGTGGATCGGCCACGACGCGCGCATCAGTCACGGCAATTCCGGGGGGCCGCTCGTCAACCTGCGCGGCGAAGTCGTCGGCATCAACGAGATGACCTTCGGCCTTGGCGGCGCTATCCCAGCCAACCTCGCGCGAGAAGTGGCCGAACGGCTGATCGCGGATGGCAAGGTGGTGCGCGCATGGATGGGCCTCGAAGTCCAGCCTCTGCTCAAGTCCGGGCAGCACGAATCGGGCATCTTGGTCAGTGGCACGATACCCGGATCGCCCGCCCGCGAGGCCGGATTTCAGCCCGGCGATATCCTCATCTCCCTCGGCGGCGAGCTGGTCAGCGTCCGCCTTTCCGAGGACCTGCCCATCTTCAACCAACTGCTGGCCGCGCTCCCGGTCGGCCGCGAAGTGCGGGCCGTCGTCCTCCGCGATGGCGCCCCCCAAGAGCTTCGCGTAGTGCCCCGCGAGCGAGAGCTCCGGCGGCCGAAGGATCGCGAGTTCGGCAAATGGGGGATGACCGGCCGGAACCTCTCCTTCATCGAAGCCAAGAAGATGCGCCGCGAGACCCGAGACGGCGTCCTCATAACCACCATCCGTCCCGGCGGGCCCTGCAACGCCGCCAAGCCGAAGATGACCGCGTATGATGTCATCGTCGCCGTGGCGGACACGACGATCGACCGCGTCGACGATCTGGTGGCAGTCACAGAGACGATCACCGCGGGAGCCTCTGCCCCGGTTCCCCTCCTCGTCTCCTTCGACAGGCGGGGAGAACGATACCTGACGGTTGTGAAGGTGGGAGAGGAGCGCCTCCCCGACCCCGCCCGGGAGACCCGAAAGGCCTGGCTCGGCGTCACCACCCAGGTGCTCACCCGAGAGCTCGCAGAGGCCCTCGACTTCGGCGACGCCACCGGCGTGCGCGTGACCCGGGTTCTCCCCGACACCCCGGCCGAACGAGCCGGACTCCAGGTGGGCGATGTCATACTCGCCCTCGACGACCAGCCCATACCTGCCTTCCGGCCGGAGCACTTCGACGTCTTCCCGGCAATGGTCAGGCAGTACAAGATCGGCTCCGAGGCCGAGCTGACGGTCGCCCGAGAGGGCGATACCCACAAGCTGGTCGCCACCCTCGATCGGTCGCCCAAAGCCCCCCGCGAAATGCACAAGTACCGGGACGACCACTTTGAATTCACGGTGCGCGACATCGCCCTGGTTGATCTCGTCCGCCAGCAGTGGCAGGAAGAAGACCAGGGCCCGCTGGTGGAAGCGGTCAGCGAGGGGGGTTGGGCCGCCCTCGCGCACCTTGCCGTCGGCGACTCGCTCCTGGCGGTGGACGGGCGCCGCACCCTCGACGTCGCAGCCGCCGAGGAGATAATGACACATATCGCCGCGGAGAAGCCGAAGGCAGTCGTGCTCCGCGTGCGGCGGGGGATACACACTGTCTTCGTAGAACTGAAACCGAAGTGGCCGGACACAGAGTGAGCTGGCTCCGTCCGGGGCTGCGATACCCCTGTGCCCGGTGGCCGCTAAACCCAGCCAGTGAAGGGAGACTTACATGAGATCGGCGTACGACTGGAGGCCCCTCCTTCTCGCCTCCCTCTTCCTTGTCGCGTGTTCCGCCGTCCCTGCCCTCCCGCTAATGGCGGCCGAGACCGCCCCCGGTCCAACGGCGGGCGAGACCGCCGTCGGTCTAACGGGGGACGACACTGCCGCCGCCGCCCGGAAGGTCAGCGGCGACTCCGGCGCAGCCGTGGTCGCAGTGCGGCTCGTCGTCAAGTTGCGCATGGTAGTCGAAGGGCGTGAGATGGACGAGAGCGAGAGAACGGACGAGATACGCGCGACGGTCATTGACCCCTCCGGGCTCGCCGTCTGCTCCCTCTCCGAGGTCGATCCCTCCCGGCAGATGGACCTCATGATGGCGGAGGACCCCGGCTATCGGTTCGAGGCGGAGATCGTCGATGTGAAGATCCTTCAGCCCGGAGGCAAGGAGATTCCGGCCAAGGTGGTCCTGCGCGACCGCGATCTGGACCTCGCCTTCATTCGCCCGGTCGAGGCCCCATCCGAGCCGATGCCCGCCATTGACCTGACCAATAGCGCCGAACCTCAGGTCCTCGACCAGATCGTCGTCCTCGGCCGACTCGGCGCCGTGGGCAACAGAGTGC
Organism: Bacillota bacterium; assembly: GCA_030597345.1. Classification (GTDB taxonomy): domain Bacteria; phylum Armatimonadota; class Hebobacteria; order Hebobacterales; family Hebobacteraceae; genus JAUVSA01. The sequence continues at coordinate 1,496 of JAUVSA010000017.1, read as the reverse complement.
CTTCTGTCGCGCTGGACCGCGTGCAGGCAATCGTCGAGAAGCCCAGGACCTTCTACATCACGGGCCTGGAGACGTGGATGACGGGCCTGGGCTGTCCGGTCTTCACCCTCGATGGTGCAGCGGTCGGGGTGCTGGTCGTGCGCGCCGTCCCTTCGGTCAGTTCCGGTGGCGCCGGCCCCTATGGCGACGCAACGCCCGTTGTCCTACCGGCCGCAGATATACTGGAGGCCGCGGAGCAGGCCCCCCAATGAACCTCGGTAACGCGCTTTGACGCCTGACCGGCCCACCTCCCTTACTCTTGCTCCAATCAGCCATGCGCGCTATGATGGGGCCCTGTCGTGCTGCGAGCACAAGGAGACCTGTCCATGAGGCGTGGCCGTTCCTCAGCAGAGGTCGAGCGCAAGCTGCTGGCGATACTGCGGATTCTGGCCGCCTCCGACGAGCCCATAGGCGCGCGCGCCATAGCCGGCCGGCTCGAGACAGACGGCATCGAGCTGAGCGAACGCACTGTCCGCTACCACCTCCGCCTCATGGATGAGCGCGGGCTCACCACGAACCTGGGCGAGCCCGGCCGCCTCATCACCGATCGCGGGCGCGAGGAAATCGAGAACGCCGGCGTCAGCGACAAGCTCGGATTCGTCATCTCCAGAATCGACACCCTCGCCTACCGCGCCACCTTCGACATGGACTCCAAGCAGGGCCAGATCATCCTCAACGTTTCCCTGATCCCGGAGGACCGCTTCGACGAAGCCCTCGACATCATGCGCGATGTCTTCCGCGCCGGCTACTGCATGTCCGAGCTGGTGATCGCCCGGCGCGCCGGAGAGCGCGTCGGCATGCTCGCTGTCCCGGAGGGCATGGTGGGATTCGGAACCGTCTGCACCGTCACCCTCAACAGCGTGCTCCTGGCCCGCGGAATCCCGGTCGAGTCCAAATACGCCGGCCTCCTCGAAATCTACCGGGACGAGCCCCTGCGCTTCACCAATCTCGTCTCCTACGCCGGCAGCACCGTCGATCCCACCGAGATGTTCATCACCGGGAGAATGACCAGCGTGAAGGACGCCAGCCTCAAGGGCAGAGGCCAGATCCTTGCCAGCTTCCGCGAGGCCCCCGCCGTCGCCGAGACCGATCTACGTGACGTGCTCGGCCAGTACGAACGCAATGGCCTGGGCGGCATCCTCGCCATCGGCAAGCCCGGCCAGCCCCTTCTCGAGGTCCCCGTAGCCGGAGGGCGTATCGGCCTCGCTGTCGTCGCCGGCCTCACCCCGGTCGCCGCCCTCTCCGAAAGCGGCATCCCCGTCCAGAACAAGGCCATGAGCACCCTCGTTGACTTCTCCGACCTCAAGCCCGTCTACGAGATCTGACTCCCCGCCCCCCGCTGTTATTCTGAGGGAAGGGCCTCGTGGCCCCCATGTCATTCTGAGCGAAGGGCCTCCTTGCCCCTCGCTGTCATTCTGAGCGAAGGGCCTCCTTGCCCCTCGCTGTCATTCTGAGCG
>JAUVSA010000163.1 GCA_030597345.1 Bacillota bacterium | reverse complement strand
GAACATCAGAAAAGGCATAGACTCCGTAGGGCAGGAGCTTGCTCCTGCCAGAGAACATGGCACAAGCAAGCTTGTGCCCTACGGGAGGGACTTGCCTCCCTTCATTCTTGATCGCGAACATGTTTAGTCTTCGTCAGTGCCCGCGGGCGTCGCCCCGAGCCTCTCCCGCGCGGCACGGACCGCACTGAGGACCCGAGTGACGTACTCCTCGAGGTTCGCCAGCGCCTGCGTCGCGTATTCCTCGGCGCTCCGCTTGGTCTCGGCCGCCTCCGTGCTCGCCCGCTGTATGATCTCCTCCGCTTGCCCCGTCGCTCGGCGGACCACTTCGTCGTTCGAGACCAGCAGCGCCGCTTGCTCTCGCGCCTCTGCCAGCAGCCGCTCCCTCTCCGCCTCCGCACTCGCCAGGATCTGCTGCCGCTCCTGCGACACGCGATTCGCCGCCTTGATCTCCTCCGGTAGCGCGGAGCGGATTCGGTTGACCTGGGCGAAGAATCGGTCCAGGTCGAACCCCCACGCGCGGTGCAAAAACTGCGGACGGTGTTCCTCTCCCATCCGCTCGAGTTCCTCTAGCCGCTTTAGGATTTCTATTGGAATCCCTCCTTTCAGCCAGAGTTGAGTTTCTTTCCCAGCTTATCTCGCAATCGCATCCCAACGTGCGCCGGTACGAACTGCGAGATGTCTCCTCCGAAGCGCGCGATGTCCGACACGAGACTCGCGCTCAGATAATGATACTCCGGCGCCGGAGTGAAGAAAACCGTCTCCACCTCCGGCGCCATCGCTCGGTTCGTCGAAGCCATCTGAAGCTCGGACTCGAAATCGGAAACCGCCCGCAGCCCCCGCACGATCACTCTCGCGCCGACCTCCCGCGCGAAGTCCACCACCAGCCCCGGCACAACCGCCACCTCCACGTTCTCGAACTCCTTGCATGACTCCAACAGCATCTCGACGCGCTCTTCCGTCGAGAACAGCGGTGTCTTTCTCGGGTTCACCGAGACACCTACGATTACCTTGTCGAAGAGCCCCGCCGCGCGCCTCACCACGTCGATGTGCCCGTAGGTAGCCGGGTCAAATGTCCCTGCGTACAGTGCTGTTATCAACTGCTTGCCCTCCTGCTGCCGCCGGCCGAATGCCGCGCTTCCTAGCGCGGCTCGTACGAGTCGATTATGGTTTCGCCAAACCGCTTCTGCCTCATTCTCGACAGTCCGCCGATCTCCTCGCCAAGCTCCTCGTGCCGGGAGTGCTGGCAGATCAGCACTCCCCGCGGCGCCACCAGCTCCGGCCACTGCCCCAGCCGCGCCATCGCGGCCTTTGCCTCGCCCCGGTCGTAGGGCGGATCGATGAACACCACATCGAATCTTACCCCTTCTCGTCTCAACCGCGCCAGTCCCCGCTCCACCGTCATCACCAATATCCTCACCCGATCCTCGAAGCCGCACAGCCGGGCGTTGTCTTGGATGAGCCTGCCCGCCGGCCGATGCGACTCCACGAAGATCGCCTCCGCCGCGCCGCGGCTCAACGACTCCAGCCCCCCCGCCCCAGCCCCCGCGTACAGATCCAGGAATCGCGCCCCCTCGACGCGCGTCCCGAGAGTGGCGAGCACCGCCTCCCTCAGCCGCTCGGAGGTGGGCCGCATCGCCCTTCCCCGCAGCGAACGAAGCCGTCTTCCCTTTGCCGATCCCGCGATAATCCGCACCGTCTATCCCGCCGCTCTCTCCATGCGCGCCCGGAGTGCCGCCACCCCTGCCCCCAGGCCCGCATGCTCTTCCCGCGTCAGCTCCGGATCCTCCTCGATCAGCCGTCGTGCGGCCTCCCGCGCCTCTTCGAGCACCCCGACGTCTTGCACTAACCGCGCCATCCGAAGGTCCGGCAGTCCGTGCTGCCTCGTCCCATAGAACTCCCCGGGCCCCCTGAGCAGCAGGTCCTCCTCCGCAATGGCGAATCCGTCCGACTCTTCTTGCATCACTTTCATGCGCCGGCGGGCCTGCCCCAGCGACTCCTCCGCTGCCGGCGCCAGTCCGTCCGACGGGTCGTACTTTCGGTCCGCAAGCAGGATGCAGTGCGACTCGTGCTCCCCGCGGCCCACCCGCCCCCGCAACTGGTGGAGCTGTGCCAGGCCGAATCGCTCTGCGTTCAAGATCAGTATTGCTGCTGCGTTGGGCACGTCGACGCCCACTTCGATCACAGTCGTGGCGCAGAGCACATCGATGGCGCCCGCCCGAAATGTCTCCATCACCGCATCCTTCTCTGCCACCGGCATCGCTCCGTGCAGCAACCCCACGCGCAGCTCCGGAAAGACTCTCTCCCGCAGCTCCTCTGCCAGCTTGGTCGCCGCCTCCGCCTGAAGCCGGCAGCGGGGCTCCCGCTTCTCGGACTCCTCGATCAGCGGGCAAACCACGTACACCTGCCGGCCCTCCGCCACTTGCCGGCGCGCCAGATCGTAGGCGTCGTCCTGCTGCGTCAGCGGTGTCCACGAAGTTCTGATGGGCCGCCTCCCCGGCGGCATCTCGTCCAGGATCGAGATGTCTAAATCCCCGTAAGCCGTGAGAGCGAGGGTGCGCGGAATCGGGGTCGCGGTCATCACGAGCATGTCCACTCTTGCGCCCTTCGTTCGCAGCTCCGCGCGCTGCCTAACCCCGAATCGATGTTGCTCATCAGCTATCACCAAGCCCAGCCGGTGGAACGCCACTCCGCCCTGGATTAGCGCGTGCGTCCCCACGACAGCCTGCGCGCTGCCATCCATAATCCGTCGATATGCCGCTCTCCGGTCCCTCGGTCGCAGCGAGCCCGTCAGCAGCTCCAGCGCGATCCCCACAGGTTCGAGCATTCGCGACAGCACCAAGTAGTGCTGCTCTGCAAGCAGCTCCGTCGGCGCCATCAGCGCTCCCTGATACCCGCTCTGGAGCGCGATCATGAGCGCCGCCGCGGCCACCACTGTCTTGCCTGACCCCACATCTCCCTGTATCAGACGGTGCATCGGTGTATCGGCGGCCATATCGGACGCTACCTCCGCGATCACCCGCTGCTGCGCTCGTGTGAGAGAGAAGGGGAGGATCTCCTCCAGAAGGGCTACCACGTCGCCCCGGGGCCGCATGCTGATCCCACTTCCCGGCTGCTGCATCTCTCGCTTCCGCTGCGCCAGTGCCAACTGCAGCGTCAGGAACTCCTCAAACGCCAGCCGTCGCCGCGCCGCCTCCCTCGCCTCCTCCGACTGCGGCCAGTGAATATCCCTCAGCGACTGCCGCAGGCCGGGCAGCCCGTACTTCGTGCGCAACCTATCCGGCAGCGGGTCGGCGAGATCCTCCGGGAGGCCCTCCACAAGTCTCCTCACCACCGGCCGCACTTGTCCTTGATACACTCCATCCGTCAGCGGATACAGCGGCACCAACGTCCCCGCCGCGAGGTGCTCCTCCTTTCCCAGGCGCTCCGCGCCGTTGAACTGCACCTCGATATGCCGCCCCGCCCTCCTCACTGACCCCTCGATCAGCAGGCGGGTCCCCTCCGGGTAATTCAGGCTCAAGGGCCCGGCCCCGATGGCCTTCGACTTCGCTCCCCTCCGCGGCACCCGAGCGAACGACGTAACCCACGCCCTCCCGCTGTCATCCGACACCTCCAGCGCGTATCGCATCAACCGGAACCCGCGCCTCTCACCAGCCACCGCCTCCTCGCGGTTCCCCGCTTCTGCTGCGATCGCCGCCCGCTCCCCGTCCCGTAGATCCGCGATTCGTCGCAAAGGCACATAATCACGGGGGAAGTGGTAGAGCAGATCTCGATTCGTCTCGATGCCCAGCTTGCCGAGCCGCGCTACCCAGGCCAGCCTCTTCAGGCGGCCGGCCGCCAGCGGACCGTCCAGACACAGCCCTGCCCCCTGTCGTCCCTCGTCCGTGCGCGCCTTGCGCCGTCTGCCTTCCTTTCGCTTCGCGCGGGACCGTGGGGTCCTCAGCGACGCCGGGAGCCGGGGATCGATTTCCCGCAGCAGTTGCAGGGCCTCTGTGATGCGCCGCCTGCGCTCATCGGCATCGCACTGGCCGTAGTCCGCCAGCGCCTCGCCTATCTTCCTACACCGCTCCCGGGCGGCCTCGCTGCCCACGGCCTTTGCCGCTCTCTCCGCCCAGCGATGTGCATACTCCCCCAGCGACATCCCCAGCACCGCCGCGTCCGCATACCCTTCCCGCTCTTCCACCCCGAGGGGGCCCGCCAAGGACCGCACAAGCTGCATCAGCTTGTCTGGTCGCAACGGGCTGCCAGCATGGTCGGTATCATCTTGCGCCATGGCCGCTCGGCCTAATCTAACACATCACCCTACGGTAGGACAACCCGGACCCTCGCAGGGGTGTGACCCCTAAAGGTCAGCTTGACCTCGTATCCGTGCCCGTCGCCTACCCCTGCGAAGCAGGGGTGGGGCCGGTATTCGTCAGTGCCGCGCTGCTCTGCCAACGCTAAACGGCCGCGCCCTCTCGCGGACCGTTTCGGCGTGCGATCTCACTACACAGCACAGAGCGGAGAGCGCCATCCCCATCCGTGGTGTGCAGGAAAAGAGCCATACCCGTCGGAAACTCCTAAACAGAGAGCGGGGTCGGCCCTGGCTGGCGCCTGCCCCTAGTGCTGTTACACGAGAATGGAGGGTCTTCCCGAGAGTCCCACAGGCCGCCCATGGAGAGTAAGCGAATCCTAGTTGTCGATGACCATCCCCCCACCGTTCGCCTCATCCGGAACGCTCTGGAGCAAGAGGGATTCTCGGTTGCTTCCGCGGCCAACGGCGCAGAGTGCCTGCTTGCCCTACACCGCGAGCTGCCCGACCTCGTCGTCCTCGATGTCATTATGCCGGTCCTGGACGGGTTCCAAACGCTCCGCATTCTCCGCGAGGACGCGCAGACCAAGCATCTCCCCGTCATCATCCTCAGCATTCGCGACTCCGACAAGGACGTGCTGGAGGGATGGCAGACCGGCGTCGATCTCTACCTCACCAAGCCCTTCCAGATGGACGAGCTCGTGGCCGCCGTGAAGCGCCTGGTCAGCGCCATCGAGGACAGTTGATCTGGGCGGGCGTGGGCTCTCCCTCATTCTCTCCCGACCCGCATCCCCAAGGACACCCACCTCTTGCTGTCGAACCTCTTGGCCGATGACCCTAGCCTATAGTTGCCAGCGGAATCGCGAGCAGGCTTTCCTCTTCAGCCTGCACTTCCTGTGGCTCCTGGTTCT
>JAUVSA010000186.1 GCA_030597345.1 Bacillota bacterium | reverse complement strand
GCGGACGAAGCCGGGCGGGCGGCGGGACAGAGGGGAAAGGGGAAGGCGCCAGAGGGGGGAGATGCGCCGACCGGGAGATGCAGCGGGAACGAAGCGGCGGGACTGGGGGCAGCGACGGCCGGGGTGAAGTTCGTCACCTCTTATCCGATGACGCCGTCTACCGGTGTGTTCACTTTCCTGGCGAGCGTGGCGGACGAGTACGGGATAGTGGTGGAGCAGGCGGAGGACGAGATCGCGGCGATCAACATGGTGTGCGGGGCGACGTACGCGGGAGTGCCGGCGATGACGACGACGAGCGGGGGAGGGTTCGCGCTGATGGTGGAGGGGCTGGCACTGGCGGGGATGTTGGGGCTGCCGGCGTTCGTCTTTCTGGGGCAGAGGCCGGGGCCGGCGACGGGGCTGCCGACGCGGACGGGGCAGCAGGACCTGAAGTTCGCGATCAATGCGGGGCACGGGGAGTTTCCGCGGGCGATCTTCGCGCCGGGGACGGTGCAGCAGTGCTATGAGCTAACGCGGCGGGCGCTGGAAACGGCGCACAGGTTCCAGACTCCGGCGATTCTGATGAGCGATCAGTTTCTGGCGGATGTGCGAACGAACTGCCGGGGGCTGGACAGCTCGTGCCGGCCGATTGACCGGTGCATTGTGGCGGAGCCAGGGGCGGATTATGTCCGGTATGCGGTGACAGCAGACGGCGTGTCGCCGCGGGCGCTGCCGGGATCGGAGGCGTTTGTGGCGGTGGACTCGGACGAGCACGGGGAGGACGGCCACATAACGGAGGATCTGGCGGCGCGGGTGCGGTTGCAGGACAAGCGGATGCGGAAGCTGGAGGGGATGACGGTGGAGGCGCTGGCGCCGGAGTGGTATGGGCCGGGAGATGCGGAGTACGTGCTGCTGGCGTGGGGGTCCACGTATGGGCCGTGCCGGGAGGCGGTTGATCTGCTCGGCGGGCGGGGCGAGTCGGTGGCGATGCTGCATTTCGCGCAGGTGTGGCCGATACACGCGGCGCCGGTGCGTTCGCTGCTGGCGTCGGGGGGTGAGGCTCCGGGGGAGGGCCGGCGGGTGATCTCGGTGGAGGGAAATGCGACGGGGAAGTTCGCGTCGGTGCTGCGAGGGCTGGGGATTCTGGAGGAGTGCAGGTTGATGCTGCGATATGACGGGATGCCGTTCACGGGAGAGGAAATCGCGCGGAGGGTGAAGCCATGACGATGAGCAAGGCATTCTTCGATTCGGACATTGCGTGGTGTCCGGGGTGTGGGAACTTCTCGATTCTCAGGACGTTCGAGAAGGCGGTGGAGGCGGCGGGGATAGATCGCAAGAAGCTGGTGCTGGTGTCGGGGATCGGGCAGGCGGCGAAGCTGCCGCACTATACGCAGGCGAATGTGTTCAATGGGCTGCACGGGCGGGCGCTGCCGGCAGCGGTGGGGATCAAGCTGGCGAATCACGAGCTGGAGGTGGTGATAACGAGTGGGGATGGGGATATGTACGGGGAGGGCGGCAATCACCTGATCCACAACATCCGGCGCAATGTCGGGGTGAAGGCGTTCGTGCACAACAACCAGGTGTATGGGCTGACGAAGGGGCAGGCATCGCCGACTTCGGAGTTGGGGTTCGTGACGAAGGTGCAGACGCATGGGGTAGTGAGTCCGCCGTTCAACCCGCTGGCGATTGCGATTGTGGAGGACTGCTCGTTCGTGGCGCGGTCGTTCTCGGGCGATCCGAAGCACTTGCAGGAGATGATGGTGGCGGCGCTGGGGCACAAGGGAGGGTTCGTGCTGCTGGATATCTTGCAGCCATGCCCGACGTTCAACCGGGTGAATACGTTCAAGTGGTACCGGGAGCGGGTGAAGAAGGTGGATGAGTCGCACGATCCGTTCGACCGGCAGAAGGCGCTGGAGGTGGCGTTCAAGTGGGGGGAGGAGATACCGATTGGGATCATCTATCGGAGTGAGAGGGGGAGCTTTGAGTCGCTGCAGCCGGTGTTGCGGAAGGGGGCGTTGGTGGGGACCCTAGTTCGCTGAAGTTTCGTAGGGCTTCGGCAGTACGCCACCGAAGCAAAGATAACCGCAGATTACACAGATTGCGCAGATTGCCGCCCGGCGGCGGCGATCCGCCTGCGGTGGATGGCCGCCCTACAGCAGGCGGCTGTGCCGCCTATGCAGGCTGAAGCCTGCGGTACCCGGGGCTCTGGCACAGGTTGAAACCCGTTCGGCAAGCTCAGGGCAGGCTCTGCGCACCCGGGAGGATGGGCGGGGGAGCGCGTGAGTGCGCTTGGAGGCGAGGGCACTATGGGATCAAGTTGGGGAGGATTGCTGAGCATGGAATGGGCGAGTGTGTGTGCGGTGGCGGTGGTGCTGTGTGTCGGGGTGTGTGGGGGTGAGGCGAGGGAGTCGAGCGATAGGCTGCCGCGGGTGGGGACGCCGCCGGTGGGGATGATGTACCACGGGGTATTCCCGGGGGGCTACAGCGGCGCGGAGGATGACATAACGGCGGAGCAGGTGGCCTCTTATGAGGATGCGGTGGGGAAGAGGGTGGCGTGGGTGTACTTCTCCCATAACTGGTACCAGGGGACGGAGTTTCCGCGAGAGACGGCGGAGTGGATTCGAGAGCTGGGGGCGGTGCCGTTCATTCGGCTGATGCTGAGAGAGGAGTGGGGAAGGGAGGGGAACAGATTCAGCGTGGAGGCGGTTCTGGAGGGGAGGCTGGACGCGGAGCTGCGGAGGTGGGGGGAGGCGGCGAGGGAGTTCGGGACGCCGTTGATCGCGGAGTTCGGGACGGAGGTGAACGGGGAGTGGTTTCCGTGGAACGGTTCGCACCACGGCGGCGGACAGACGGATGGATTTGGGGATCCGGGGAAGCCGGATGGGCCGGAGCGATTCGTGGCGGCTTATCGGCACATAGTAGAGACCATCCGGGGGGAGGGTGCAAGCAATATCACCTGGGTGTTTCACGTCAACGCGAGCGACTGGCCGCGGACCCCCTGGAATCGCTTTGAGAACTATTACCCCGGAGATGAGTACGTGGACTGGGTGGGGATGAGCGGGTACGGGCCGCAACAGCCGACGGACGATGGGGTGGAGACCTTCCGCGAGCAGATGGATGGGTGTTATGCGCGGCTGGAGAGGCTGGCGGTCGGGAAGCCGGTGATCGTTCCCGAGTTTGGATGCACGGCCGGCAGTCCCGCGGCGAAGCCGGAGGAATGGGCAGGCGCGGCGCTGGATGATATTCTGGGGGGCCGGTGGCCGCGGGTGATCGGGTTTTCGTGGTGGAACGAGCGCTGGCAGAATGACGACAATCGGGCGCACGATAGCGACATGAGGGTGGAGAACACGCCGGCCCTGGCCGCCGTGTTCAAGGCGAAGCTTGCAGGCGCGGCGGACAGGCTCGTGGGGCGGCCGGTTCCGGGCGCGAGCTAGGCGGCCAGCTCGTCCAGCAACTCCGGTATCGCGCGAACGCTCTCCAAGTCCGCCCTGATGTGGACCTCTTCGTGTCCGAGGACCGTATGTCGCGTGTCATTGAGACCGGAGAGGGCCGCCTGCACCATCTTACGCGTCTTCTCCGGGGTCGCGCCAACGAACTGTGTTGGATCGATGCCCCCGATGAGCGTAACCTCCGGACCAAGGGCCTCCCGCGCCAGGCTGAGGCTGGTGTCCCCAAGCGGTGTGGGAGTGATCGCCTCAATTCCGTCCAGCCCCGTCTGCCGCAGGGCGTCGAGCACGCCTCGCAGGTAGCCGCACATGTGTGGCAGGAACAGCTTGCCGCGCGCGTGGCAGATGTCTCGATAGTCCTGCAGCTGGCTGAGGCACCACTGGCGGTAGAGCGCGGGCGAGATCAGGGTTGTGGAGGTGTCCTCGAAGGACCGCACCACTTCGCCGGGCGCAGCGGCCACGATCTCGTAGAACTCGCAGTTTCGCCGATGCATCGCCTCCAGCAGGCCGACCATCTGCTGGGGGTAGTCGGCCATCAGATAATAGATGGTGGGCAGGCGGATCTGGAACATGATCAAGTCGAGCAGCGGTGTCGGCGGGCCGAATAGGGTGATGAGGCCCGCGTCTCCGATGTTCTCGATCTGTTTCTCCGCGGCCTCGCGGCGGGGGTGGAACACGGCGTCTTCGTAGGCGAAACGATAGGCGCGCACATCGTGGACCGTCTCGACCATGTGCTGGGATTCCATCTCGACACCAATGTTGTCGATCATGCGGGCGCGGGAGGTCAGCGTTCCGTGGGGCGTTTCCCAGGTCCGGACTACGAACTCAGCCTGTTGCTCTTCCTGCTTGCGGACATTGGGGTGCTCTACCTCGACCACGTCGACGCGCAGGAGGCACTCGGCCCTCATCCGGTGGCAGGCTTCGATGTACTTCGTTTCCTCGGTGTAGGGCCGTCCCGGAATCTCGTCCAGTATCCGGCCGCAGAACCGGATGTTGAACTCGGGGGCCCAGGGGAGGCGGTCGGGCCGTTCCCCGTGCAGCGCGCAGAGCAGGCGTTCCCTGGATGTCAACCCGCGCAGCTCCTTTCGCCGTTCGCGCCGGGCAGAGCAGCGGCGACTGCAAGGACTTTGGAGCGCATTTCATAACCCTCACTCGCCTGGCTGTCCGTTAGAGACGCTGGCATGAAATGCGCCTGCTGGAGCCTGGCGGGTTGTGCTGCTGTTTCATAACCTCAGGCAGCACAAGCTGCCAGACTC
>JAUVSA010000185.1 GCA_030597345.1 Bacillota bacterium | reverse complement strand
GCGTGGCTGGAGGAAGCGCGGGCGCGGGGGATGAGGCTGTGCGTGGCGAGCAACGCCGTGCGCGGGGGCCGAGTGATGCGAGCAGCGGAGATGCTGGGCATCACCGCGGTGCCCCGCGCAGGGAAGCCGCTCCCCGTCGCCTTCCGGCGGGCAATGGAGGCGCTCGGGACGGAGGCGGGTGCTACCTGTGCACTTGGGGACCAGCTCTTTACGGACATGCTGGGGGCAAACTGGCTGGGGCTGACTACTATACTTGTGGATCCGCTGAGCAAGCGGGAGTCTCCCCACACGCGTGTGATCCGGCTGATCGAGCGGCCGATGCGTCGCCGATGGGCGCGGGAGCAGGCGGGAGAAGGGCAAGCTGATCCCAGCGGGCCGGGAGCGCCCCGGCACGCGGGAAAGAGCAGCCGGTCCTGAAGAACGCGGATGGAGAGGGCCGGGGAGATCGGTTCTGGGTATGATCTCTGCACAGCGGTCGGAGAGGCGCTCCGGGAGATTGACAAAGGCGGCTAACAAGAGGATACTCACGGGCGGCAAAGAAGGCCCGTTGGAGCGACTGAGGGCTGGTGAGGCATTGAAGATGGGCCCCCGGCGGATGTGGGGAAACATGGGGCTGGCGAGCGGCTTTGTCGAGAACGGCGGCAGCGTGGCGCTGCGGTCCATCGAAGGGTCAGTCACCGGGCACTCGATCACGTTTCGGGCGCCGCAGTGTGGAATAGTGACATGGACCAGTTTTGACGTAACTGGCTGCTGACTATCATTGCGAGGGCAGGCTAGTTGTGGTATGATATAGAGCAGAGAGGTCCAGTGGGGTGCCCCGCCGCACTTATCTTTCTTAGGTTTTCGGCTCGCCTTCGGGCGTGATTGCGAGAGGAAAGCCAGATGGCGACACCACAGGGACCGAAACAGCCGCTCGGTCAGATTCTTCTGGATAAGAGTCTAGTCACTCAAGAGCAGCTCGACGAGGCACTGGGCATCCAGAAGAACACGACCGAGCAGCTCGGGCGCATCCTCGTCGACCTCGGGTATGTTGTGGAGCGCGACGTGCTGCGCGCGCATGCCGAGCAGCTCGGGATACCATTTCTCGAGCTGGACCGCACCAGCGTCGACGAAGATGTGGCGAAGGCGATTCCCCAGAGCGTGGTACAGCGGTACAACGCAGTTCCGATCCGGCGCAGCGGCAACCGCCTGACGGTTGCGATGGCCGACCCCACGAACGTGTTTGCCCTGGACGACATCCGGCTCATCACCGGATACGAGATCGATCCAATGTTGGCCGCGCCCGACGACATCGGCACGCTGCTGGCGGGCACCGACGGAGGCGCCACCCAGGAGGAGCTGCAAACCGCGCTGCAGGCCTTGGATGGCGGCATAGGGACGGAGCTGATGGCGGAGATGGATATCGCCGCGGCGGGCGTGGACGAGGACGTTGACCGGGCGGCGGCGATGGAGGACGAAGCCCCCATCATCCGGGTGGTGAACGTTATCATCCAGCAGGCGATCAAGGACCGCGCGAGCGACATCCACCTGGAGCCTGACCGGAGGGGTGTTCGCATCAGGTACCGGGTTGACGGCGTCCTCCACGAGGTCATGCGGGTGCCGAAGTATGTGCATGCGCCGCTCATCTCCCGCGTCAAGATCATGGGGGACATGAACATCGCGGAGCGGCGGCTGCCCCAGGACGGTCGCATCCACGTGAGGCACGAAAGCAAGGACTACGACCTGCGCGTCTCGAGCCTTCCCACGGTGTTCGGCGAGAAAGTGGTGATGCGTATTCTCGACCAGAGCAGCGTGTTGATCGGGCTCAACAAGCTGGGGATGTTCCCGGAGACGCAGGCCGAACTGGAGTCCGTCATCGTGCAGCCGAACGGCATGATCCTGTCGACAGGGCCGACGGGTTCAGGCAAGACGACGACACAGTATTCGGTGCTGAACAAGATCAACACCGTAGAGAAGAACATCACTACCATCGAGGACCCGGTGGAGTATCAGCTGCCGGGGCTGAACCAGGTGCACGTCAACAGGAAGGCGGGGCTGACCTTCGCAAACGCGATGCGGTCGTTCGTGCGGCAGGACCCGGACATCATCATGGTGGGCGAGATCCGGGACCTGGAGACGGCGGAGATGGCAGTCCAGGCATCGCTGACGGGGCACTTGGTGCTGTCGACGCTGCACACGAACGACGCGCCGTCGGCGGTGACTCGTCTGGTGGACATGGGGGTGGAGCCGCTCCTGATCTCGGCCTCGGTGATCGCGGTGCTGGCGCAGCGGCTCGGGCGGAAGATCTGTCCAAACTGCAAGGAGCCCTACAAGCCGCCAGCGGAGGCGCTTAACCGCGTGGGGTTCCAGGTCGATAACCTGGACGAAGTGGTCTTCTATCGGGGTCGCGGCTGCGAGCAGTGCCGACACACGGGCTACTATGGACGAATCGGCATGTTCGAGTTGATGATGATGACCGAAGAGATTGCGGATCTGATCGTGAAGCGAGCGCCGCTGTCTGAGGTCAGGAACGCGGCGCTCGCGAATGGGATGAAGGTTCTGAAGGTGGACGGGTTCCAGAAGGTGCTGGAGGGGATGACGACTGTCGAAGAAGTGATGCGGGTCATCTTCACGGCAGGGGCAGGGGCGGCCTAGCACGGCAGCGTTGGATCGCCGGGTTGGAAGGAACCGAATCCGGGGGAAAGAGCGAGTAAGATATGGCAGAGACGAAAGAGGCAGCGGGGTCCGACGCCCAGTTGACGGAAGCGACCGCGCAAGGGTTGCCCACGGCCCGGGTCTCGGCGCCCCATCCCATAGAAGAAGTTCACATCGACGAGCTGCTTCGGCTGGTGGTGGAGAAGAAGGGGTCGGATCTGCATCTCGCGGCAGGCGTGCCGCCGGTGCTGCGCATCGATGGGAACCTTCTGGCCACCAACTACGATGTGCTGTCGGATTTCGAAGTGCAGCGGATGATCTATGCGGTCCTCACCGACGAGCAGATCCGGACTTTCGAGACTGAGTACGAGCTGGACTGCTCTTATGCGCTCAGGGATGTCTCCCGCTTCCGCGTGAACGTGTACCGGGACCGGGGCGCGGTGGCGGGGGCCTTTCGGGTGATCCCCTCGAAGATTCCCACTATCCGCGAGTTGGGGCTGCCGCTGGTGCTGGAGGATCTGAGCCGGCGGCCGCGTGGGTTGGTGCTGGTGACCGGCCCGACCGGTTCCGGGAAGTCAACGACGCTGTCCGCGATGCTCGGGCAGATCAACGGCGAGCGGTCCGCGCATATCATCACCATCGAGGACCCGATCGAGTATCTGCATAGCCACCGGCGGAGCCTGGTGAACCAGCGGGAGTTGGGGGCCGATACCCGCACCTTCGCGCAGGCGCTGCGGCATGCTCTGCGGCAGGACCCAGATGTGATCCTGGTGGGGGAGATGCGGGACCTGGAGACGATGGCGCTGGCGATCACGGCGGCCGAGACTGGGCACTTGGTCTTCTCGACGGTGCACACGAACAGCGCCGCCCAGACGGTGGATCGGATCGTGGATGTTTTCCCCCCCGGCCAGCAGGAGCATATCCGGATTATGCTCTCCAACACCCTGGAGGCGGTGGTGTCGCAGCAGCTGCTGCCCCGCGCGGGGACGCCGGGGCGAATCGCCGCGATGGAGATCATGATTGCGTCTCCCGCAATCCGCAACCTAGTGCGAGAGGCGAAGGCGCACCAGATCACGTCCATCATTCAGACCAGCGCGCATCTGGGGATGCAGACGATGGACCAGTGCCTGCGGGACCTCTACCAGCGCGGCCTGATCACTTACGAGGAGGCGATGGGCCGCGCGATGAATCAAGAAGAGCTCAAGAAGATGCTGTTCACGCGAGGCGAAGAGAGCTAGCAACCCTCTCTGAGGAGACGAGGCGATGGCGACCTACAACTATGTGGCCAAAGATGCCCTGGGAAAGGTGATCACGGGGACGTCGGAGGCGGAGAATGAGCAGATACTGGTTCGTCGTCTCCGGGAGAAGGGCTACTGGGTTCAGAAGGTGAACTCCGCCCGAGCGCCGGCGCGGCGTAAGGCTAAGGCCGCCAGCGGGGGCGGCGCGCTGGCGGCGTTCGGCCGGGTGAGCGGACGGGACCTGGCGATTTTCTGTCGCCAGTTCGCCACCATGATCGACGCGGGCGTCTCCCTGGTGCGGTGTCTGGCCGTGTTGGAGGAGCAGACCGGAAGCGCCCGGCTTCGGCAGATCATCCGGGAGATCCAGGGTGCGGTGGAAGCGGGCGAAACGCTGTCCCGCGCGCTGTCGCGATGGCCGCGGGTCTTCAACAACCTGTTCGTGGGATTGATACGAGCCGGCGAGGTGGGCGGTGTTCTCGACGAGACGCTCAACCGGCTGGCGATCTTCATGGAAGAGAACGAACGGCTGCGCCAGAAGGTGAAGTCGGCGATGACGTACCCGGCCCTGGTCATGACATTTGCCACAATGGTGGTGATCGGGCTGGTGACATTCATCCTGCCGCAGTTCGTGCAGGTGTTCCGGGACCTGGGCATTTCGGAGGACCTGCCAGCTCCGACACGTATGCTGGTGAAGTTGAGCGACTTCCTCACTCACAGGTGGTACATGATGATCGCCGGCGTGCTCCTGGTGTTCGTGGCCTTCACGCAATACACTCACACGCGAGTCGGGCGACGGCACTGGGACTGGGTC
>JAUVSA010000211.1 GCA_030597345.1 Bacillota bacterium | reverse complement strand
GGGGCGCAAGGTTCCACGCCCACTTGGACATGAATGAAGAAGCGGCGGATGTGCATCCGCCGCTCCATCGCGTTTCCAGGCTTGTCGCCGCCTGCTATCGCCAGCTGGCGATGTGTATTACGCCATCCTGGTATTGGAGCACCAGATCGAGGGCGTCGCCCAAGAATCGCAGAGGAACCACTGCGCGGTTGTTGCGCAGCGCCGCCGGCGCGCCCATCGCCACCAGGCTGCCATCAACCTGCGCCTGATCGCTCCCGATGGTGATCGCGACGTCGTGGCCCCGCGCCACCGCGCTGGCTCGCTTCGCCGCCGGCTCCCAGATCACGCTTCCCCCCGCTTCCTCGATGACCGGGCGGAACGGCACGATGGCTCGGCCGTTCACGATCGTGGTCGGAACCTCAGTCCGAAGCGGGCGGTTGTCGAAGTAGACCGGCGTCGTGGGAATGATGAGTCGCTGGCCGGGATGTATGGTGTTGAGATCCGACAGGCCGTTCGCCCGAGCGACTGCCTTTGGCGAGACGCCGTACTTGGACGCAATCGCCCACAGCCAGTCGCCGGGCTGGACAACGTAGACCACGCGGCCAGCAGTTGGCTCCGCGGTTACCTTCGGTGTGGGAGCGCGCTCAACCGGCCACGGAGGCAGCATCGCGAGCTGGAGCTGCGATGCCGCGGGCTGCGATCTCGCCGTCGCGGGCTCGCGCGCGGCGACCGCGGTCTGGGCCTCCGGCGCCGGAGCCGTTCGCCTCAGCGGCTTGGGAGTGGTACGGTCGGTCGTCTCCGGAGGCGCGAGCGCCACCTCGATGGGGGATGCCAACGGCGCTCGGACTTCGACAGGCTCGGCCTTCACAGCACTGGCCGCCGACAGCTCGCCGGCGGCTGGGCTCAGCACCGGCTCTCCCACGGCAGGCGGCTCCCCGATCATCGCAGGGGAATCCCCGAGGGGCAGTGCCGCCACCTGTATCGGCTGTACTCGCCCGGTCTCCGGCGCCGAGGCAGGGGAAGGCGGCCGGACTAGCTCTCCGCTGGCGCTCACAAACGGGGCCGTCCCGGGCCGTCCCACTTCCGGCTCCGCCACCGTGATGATTGGGTTGAGGAAGGTCGGACTTGCCGTGTGCTTGGGGGGCGGCAGAGTCGGACGTCCTGCCCGAGCGGGTGTCAAGTCTCCGCTCGGCGCCGCGGCCAACCTGGCCTGCGAGCCGCCAGGAGCTCGCATTGCAGTGGCCCCGCTCGGATTATCTATCCGCACCTCAACGGTGGGAGAGAGCGCCTCCGCGCCGCCGCTCAAGTAGGCCTTCACACGCAGCTCGTGCAGCCCGTTCAGATAGCGAGTCGTATCCCACACATACGTGAACGGCCGCACGTTGCTCATTGCCTTGAACACATCGTCCACCAAGAAGATCACGTACCTCACCACCGCCGTCTCATCGACGGCAACCTCGACAGGCGTTTTTCCGGCAACTGTTCCTCCCGAACGAGGAGAGACGATCCGGATGCTCCGCGCGAAGCCGGCATCCCCCCGCTCGATCCGGACGGAGATGGTCTGCTCTCCCATCTCTCCGAAGGAGTCGGTGGCGGTGACGGTGATCTCGTGGTCCCCCACCTCATAGCTTCCCGCCGCCCAAGCGAATGACACGCGGCCGACGGACTCGGCGGGATCAATCTCCCGGGCGTCCACCACCCTCCCGTCCACTGAGAGGCTGACCCGAGCCACCGCGGCATCGCCCGCGGCCTGATAGGTCACCTTCACCGCTATCCTGTCAGCGGCGATGGTGAGTCCCTCTTGGGGCCAGGTGATCGTTACAGAAGGGGCTGCATCGTCGGCTGCGGCAAGCGCGGGGATTGCGAAGAGGGAGACTGCAATAAGAGCCAAAACCAGGGTAGCCTTCACGGCGGCGCTCCTTTGCACATCTTGCAGGGCTCCCACACCATCCGGGACGCCCCTCGCCCGCATCAGCCATCCAAAGGCGGACCCTTGAGGCGGACCCCAGCATGATAGCACGCTGGCGGGAACTGCGTCAACGCGGGGCCCTGATACCCGTTCAGGAACCGTACATCTCGTCCGGGCCGAGCAGATCCGGGAACTTGGGCCTGAGGAACTCCCGTGCCCGGTAGCAGAGGTGGCAGCCGTCCACATAGCCGTGATGCATCTGGAATCCCAGCTCGGCCGCATATTTCCCCAGCGCGCACGGGCCGCCGTCGAGCAGTATCGCGACGAGGGGATGGCGCTGCGGGTCATGGTTGGCCACGGCCTCCTGGATGCTCTCGCCGCCGAGAGTGAGGCCCTGGCACAGGTGGAGCCAGCCATAGCAGTCCAGGTGGATGCGGGAAGGCGATCCGAGCTGCTCGTGCGGGCAGACCGTCAACTCTTCGGCCGGCCGCGTCGGCATCTGCGGGGCCAGGCGCTCGGCCGCCCGCCCACGGAACATCACGCTCTCCGGAGTTGTCTCCATGCGCGCAGCCGCCAGGCCCGCGGCCTCGCACACCTCCAGCAGTGTGTCAACACGCTCCACCGGCACGTATCGCTGGTGCCATCGATCAGTGCTGATGCCGAGATTGGTGAGCCCGGCCGCCATGAGTTCGGCGATACGCTCCTCGGCCTGCTGCCGCGAGGTGACCCACGAGGCATTGGTGAGGGCCGAAGCTGACAGGCCCAGAGCAGTGGCCCGGCGGAGGAAGTGCAGCAGGACCTGGTACCGAGTGAAAGATTCCCCTCCCTCGCCACATACCTCTGTGACCATCCCCAGCGACGCGATCTGCTCCAGGAACTCGTCCACCTGCTCCGCGGTCATACCTGCGAGCCGGCGGGGGGTCGCCCACACGAAGCAGTGGTCGCATTCCGAGGAGCAGCCATAGCTGATGAGGAAGTGGATGGCTCGCAGCGAAGGAATCATCGCGCCACAAAACGACGCACTTTCTTCATAACTCTGACAGCATAGTTCGATATCATTCGATGTGATCCTCGTTTCTACGTCGCGCGACAAGGAGGAAACGGTGAGCAGAACTGAGAAGTGGGCTGCCCTCGCAGCCGTAAGCGTCGCCCTGGCAGTCGCTGGCTGCAGCGATCAGCCGTCGGAGCCGGGCGCCGCGGCCGGCCCCGCGAAGACCATCGAGGCGATGGTCCCCTGCGGACAGGTGGGGCCGTTTTCCGAGGTACTCAAGCTCTTTCAGAAGGCCAACCCGGGCGTCGAAGTGCACTGGATCCCGGAGAATATCGTCACCATCACCGCGCAGATCGTCGATGGCGTGTCGAAGCCCGATCTCTTCCTCACCATGGGCGATCTCGAGATGGATCAGGTCGAGCAGGCCGGGCTGGTGGCGGAAGGGACCCGCACCAAGTATGCTGAGAACTCGCTCGCCATCATGACGCCCGCCGCCAACCCCGCGGGGGTGCATACTATTGCCGACCTCGCGAAGCCTGCGGTCAAGGGCATAGCCATCCCCGATCCGGAGACCAACTCGGTCGGTAAGCACGCAATTGCGGCGCTGAAGGCGGCTGGGATCTGGGATCAGGTAGAAGGCAAGATCTTCGTGATGCGCATGGCCGCAGATACCAAGGACGCGGCCGCGCAGGGCCAAGTGCAGGCGATGATCGGCTACTATCCATGCGCGGTCGAGGTGCACGTTCCTGGCCAGCCGCCGACCGAGGCGAAGAAGCTCAAGATGGTCGGACACATCGCGTCAGACCTCTACAGTCCATTCTGGTGTGAAGGAGCGGTGGTCGAGGGATCAAAGAACCCCGAGGGAGGCCGGAAGCTGCTGGAGTTCCTGACCACGCCGGAGGCGCAGGAGATCTTCCGGAAGTGGCAGTTCGTGCGCGAGCCCCCGGCTGCTGAGAGCTGAGGTGCCTTGCCTTTCCACGGCAGATGGCCGACTGGCGGCACAAGGACGCACGATGGCCGGAGGTATGCTGGCGTCTAACGGGGTAAGTGAAGCATGAGGCCTTGCCGAATGCCGGCCTCAGCTACGTTGGGCAGGGGCCCCTAAGCCGCTGAAAGCGGCCGGGGTGGCGGCCCGGAGGGCCTAGCCACTTGCATCCAGCCCTCGACATAACGGAGGATAGCCGATGAAAGAGAAAGTGGAAGCTGCTCTGGCCAACGTGAGGCCGGCTCTTCAGCGTGATGGCGGCGATGTGGAACTCGTCGAAGTGAGCGAGGACGGCGTGGTGAAGGTTCGCCTCACAGGGGCC
>JAUVSA010000284.1 GCA_030597345.1 Bacillota bacterium | reverse complement strand
GGGTGCTCGATGCCGCCGCCCCTGGGGGCGAGGAGCACGCTGGGAGTGAGCCGCGAGCTGAAATCGATGGAACCGCCCTCGAGGTTGATCTTCAGGCCCATGGTGAAGGGGAATTCGGCCGCCATGTCGAGACAGCCCTCGGCCATCCCGACCGCACTGTTGGCGTGTCCGGTGGTGGTGGTGAAGATCGAGTCGAGCGCTCCGCGCTTTGTCTTCACTCCCGCGGCGTAGACGGTCCTGGGCATTCCGAGGATCCAGGCGATGAAGTCGAGGTCGTGGACGTGCAGATCGAGGACGGCGCCGCCGCTGCGCTTGGGGTCGAAGATCCACTCCTGCCAGGACCAGGTGGGCGGAGGGGACATGCGGGTGGCGCTCATCCAGAGGATCTTGCCGAGGCGGCCGGAGTCGAGGATTTCCTTGATCACCGGGTACTCGGGCCAGAAGCGGATGACGTGGGCGACCATGAACTGCACGCCGGCCTTTTTGGCTGCGGCGATCATGGCGTCGCAGTCGGCCGAGGTGAGGGCCATGGGCTTCTCGCAGAGGATGTGCTTATTGGCGGCGGCGGCGGCCTCGACGGCTTGGCGATGCAGGTATGTCGGCAGACAGAGGTCCACCATGTCGATGTCGGTGGAGAGCATCTCGTCGAGGCTGGCGTAGGGCTTGGCGCCATAGGTGTCGGCGAACTTCTCCCGGCGGTCCTTCTCCACGTCACAGACGGCGACTAGCTCTGCGTTGGGCAGCGCGGCGTGGCACTGCGCATGCGTGCCGCCCATGAATCCCAGACCGGCAAGTCCGACGCGGACCATAGCACCTACCCCCTTCGTTGTGATCGCCGGCGCTTGCCTCTGCCGCCGGCTGCCGGATTCTATTCGCGCGGGGTAATGCTGTCAAGGGGAGTTGGGTGGGGCAGGCGCCAGCTAAGCAGCAGGGCGGATCCCCCGCAGGCGGCCATCAGCAGGAAGACGACCGGGAACGGCAGGTAGTTCAGCAGGAAGCCAATGAGGAGGGGGACGAGCGCTCCGGGGAGAGTGAAGAGGTTGAACAAGGCGATGTATCGGGGGCGGTCCTGATGGCTGGCCAGCTCGAAGAGGTAGTTCATGGACCCCATCCACATCGCCCCCATGGTCGATCCGCCGGCGAAGAAGACGAGAGCGAACAGGTAGGGGAGGGCGTCCGACAGGCCGGGAAGGAGGCCTTTGAGGGCGAGCGCGACGGCGGGGACGCAGATGGCCAGGGTTGGCGTCACTGTCACCAGGATGCCGGCGCCCCGCAGCACCGAGCGCGGTCCCCGGCGGTCGTTGAGGTATGCCCAGAGAATGCTGGAAAGGGCGCCGCCGATTGTTATCGCCCAGATGTATACGCCGGCCATGTCCTCCGGGACGCGAAGCACCTGTCTGGCGTAGACCATGTAGAATGGCAGAGAGAAGCTGATCCCGAATCCCAGCGAGACGGTGAAGACGAGCGCTCGGAAGGCGGGCCGCTCCCGCAGCATGGGGAGCGCGCCGAGAAGGATCTCTCTCACCGACTGGGGCCGATCGAGCACCGGTCGGATGGGTTCTCGCACCATCCAACAGCCGACGATTGAGATGGTGAGGAAGACTGCCATCGCGGTGAACAGGATGGTGTAGTCCAAGGGAAAGGCAGGGCCACTGGGCCCCAATATCCACCGCACGACAAACCCAACCCCGAAGGCGGCCCCCGCGGTCGCGAACTGCATGGCGCCGAAGAAGCGGCCTCGCAGGCGGGAGGGAATCGACTTCGCGATGATGTCCTGCCAGGAGATGCCAAGGAGGCCGTTCCCCAACGAGATACCGAGGTAGGCGATGACCAGGAACCAGATGACCAGGCGGGGGTTGTCCATGCCGTGGAGCCATAGGTAGGCGACGAAGGCGAAGAGCGGCAATCGGCCCAGGAGGACGGGCCAGCGAAGCCAGGGGAGGCGGCGGGGGCGGTGGCCGAGGACGGCGGCCATGAAGATTGGGGGGAGCAGCCAACCGAGGCGCTGGAGAACGGTGATCAACCCAATCACTACGGTGGAGGGGGTCAGGGCGCCGATGAACATGGGCAAGACGGAGGAGGGGTCAACCCAGGCGAGTCCGGCCATGAAGAAGGTGGCCTCGCCGACGAGCATGGTGAAGTTCCAGCGGGTGTGCTCGGAGGAGTCTTCGGTGGGCTTCGTGTTCGTGTCTGGGTCTTGGGTCATTGGGTATTCGGTGGAGCGCGTGTCTCGGGGGTGACCTCGTTGAATACCGCTCAGGTTCGGCAGAGTCCTGCAATCCGCCGAGGCGTGGTGTCGTCGGGCATCCTCGCCGATGGGAGGTCAGGGGGGGCCCTGCCGGAACTCATATGGTAACCGCAGCTCTCGCTATGGAGGAACGCCTGGATGTTGTGCAAGCCCGACTTCGAGGATATCATACCCCGCATGGAGGCCTGGTGGCGGGGCGAGCTGCTCGACCGCGCCTGCGTTGCGGTGTGGGCGCCGAGCGGGAAGCCCCAGAGGGAGGTGTCCGCGCCGGCGACGCCCTTCGCGCGCCGCAGTGACCCCGACTACCTGCTGGATGCGGCAGAGGCATCCATGGAGGCCACTTACTTCGCGGGAGAGGCGATCCCCGTGTTCCAGCCGGACCTGGGGCCGGATGCCTTCGCGGCCTGCCTGGGCGCGCCGATGGAGTACACGGAGCATACAACGTGGGCGAAGGAGATCATTGCGGATTGGAACGAGCCGCCCTCGTTCGAGATCGATCCGGAAGCGTTCGCCTGGAAGTGGCATCACGACATCTACCGGATCGCGGCGGAGCGCGCGGCCGGCAGATACTTGCTCGCGGCGCCGGACTGCCACTCGGGCGGGGATGCCCTGCTCGCCATGCGCGGAGGCAGCAACCTCTGCCTGGACATCTACGACTACCCGGAGGCGATCCGGGCGGCGATGTCGCAGCTGGAGAAGTCAGTGGTGGAGTTCCACGAGGAATGGTGGCCGCTGATCGAGGCGACGGGGCAGCGCGGGCACACGAACTCGTGGCTCCAGACGTGGTCGCCGGGCCGGTCGAACGCGATTCAGCTCGATCTGCTGGCGGTCATCTCGCCGGGGCAGTTCAAGGAGTTCTTCCGCCACGAGCTGGAAGTGCAGATGGAGGTGCTCGACAATACGATCTACCATCTGGACGGACCGGACGCCGTGGCGCACGTTCCGGCTCTTCACGAGCTCTTCGGCCACACGCC
>JAUVSA010000167.1 GCA_030597345.1 Bacillota bacterium | reverse complement strand
TGAATACCGTGCCTGATGCTGCCAGCCAACCAGACGCCCCGTAGCTACCCTCCGGGCCCCGGCAATAGTCCGGGCCGGGTGTCATCCCTGGGCCAAACCCTCTCGCCCCAGGAACCGGTCGATTCTGCCCGCTAGATGCGTCGAGAGACGCGTTATCGCCTCCTCGCCCCCCTCCCGTGACGCGGTCCGTGCGTCCTCGCCATACTGAGCGAAACAAGGGTCGCCAGGATCGAGACAGAGCCCCGGCAAGTCCATCGCCGTAGGCGGAGCTACTCCCCCGGGCCAGGCCGATTCGTCTCTCCCTGGAGTCAGTGCGCCCATATCGACGAATTCGGGATGCAGATAGAGCGCGTATGACGTTTCCTCACGCGATGCATGATCCCCCGGCAGACCGACTTCCTCTCCACCGATGTTCATCTCCGTGCCCCAAAGGAACAGAACCTCACGATGCTGCGCCTGGAGCCGCGGCACGTGCCGATCGAGGATACCCTGCCACGGATAGTGCCCCGCAGCCAACACGATCACGCGAAACCCGAACGTCACCAGCCGCTCGATGGTACGCTCAAGTATCGCCTCGGCGGCTTGCTCCGGCTGGTAGAGCGTCCACAAGAAACCACCGTGTCCCCCGCTCGCCCCCCACCACATCGTCGGAAGGATGACTCCCCCCGTGGTTGAGGCGATCTTCATGCATAGCCGTTCTGCCTTGATACCGTCCAGGCCGACGGGCAGGTGCCACCCATGATGTTCGAGCAATCCCAGGGGCCAGAATACGATAGGATCTGTCGCAACACCGGCGGCCAACTGGTCCGGGCGCAGCTCCTCGTATCTAGCCCACTTCGCTTGCGCCTGTTCGCCCACCCCTTCCCTCTCTCCCCTGGGCTCTCGCCAGCATTCCCTAGGCCCGGCCAAAGTGCCTTGGATCGTGCTGGCGAACTCGCCGCAGATTATAGCACACCTCGTGCCTGCCCGCTAAGTCGCCGGCTCGACCAGAGCCTTCCTCACCGCCTCGGCCACGGAACGGACGGGGATCAACTCGATTTGCTCTGGCACGGGCTCGACGGGACGGCGCATCGACCGCGGCGTCAGGCACGAGCGGAACCCCAGCCGGGCGGCCTCCTTCAGCCTTGCTGTCATCTGCCCCACCGCCCGGACCTCGCCAGAGAGCCCCACCTCTCCGATCGCCGCCATGTCGGCCGCGACCGGCCGGTCCCGCACGCTCGACGCGATGGCCACCGCCACTGCAAGGTCGGCGGCTGGCTCCTGCACCTGCAGGCCCCCGATCACGTTGGCGAAGAGATCCTGCTCGTACAGCCGCAGCCCCACACGCCGCGAGAGCACCGCCGAGATGAGCAGCAGGCGGTTGAAATCGACGCCGTTGGCAGTGCGGCGGGGATGTCCGAAGCTGGTCGGACTGGCCAGCGCCTGGATCTCGACCAGCAGGGGGCGCGTGCCCTCCATCGTCACCGCAATAGCCGACCCTGGAGCATTCACTACGCGCTCGGCGAGAAACACCTCCGACGGGTTGGGGACCTCCACCATCCCCTTCTCCTGCATCTCAAACACCCCTACCTCAGAGGTGGCGCCGAACCGATTCTTCACCGAGCGCAACAGCCGGTAGGTGTGGAAGCGGTCGCCCTCCAGGTAGAGCACCGTATCAACGATGTGCTCCAGGACCTTGGGCCCGGCGATGGAGCCCTCCTTCGTAACGTGCCCCACAAGGAAGACGGCAACTCCATCCGCCTTCGCCCAGCGTTGTAGCCGCGCCGCGGCCTCGCGCACCTGGCTGATCGAGCCCGCTGCCGACGTCAGCTCATCTGAGAAGACTGTCTGGATCGAGTCCACGATCGCCGCCACCGGTCGGATGCTCTCTCCGTGGCGCAGAATGGCCTCCAGATTCGTCTCGGCAAGGACGTACACCCCGTCACTCTGAACGGAAAGTCGATCGGCCCGCATCCTGATCTGTCGCGCCGCTTCCTCTCCGGAGACGTAGAGGACCGGCTGTCCGCTCGCGTCCGCTATCATCGCCGCAACCTGCAGGATCAGGGTGCTCTTCCCGATCCCCGGCTCGCCTCCCACGAGGACGAGGGACCCGGGCACGACGCCGCCGCCGAGCACCCGCGCGAACTCGTGCATCGGCAGCGGCAGCCGCTCCAGTCCCTCCGATTCGATATCGCTCAGTCGCTGGGGTCCGCTGTCGGAGAGGGGCGCGCGCCTACCCGGGTAGGATGCAATCGCATCGCGCTTCTCGATCATCGTGTTCCATTCACCACAACTGGGGCAGCGCCCCATCGGGCGTAGCGTGGTCCGCCCACAGCTCTGACAGACCCAGTGCGTGCGTGTCTTGGCCATTGTGACTCCTGCAGAACTTCTTCCTACCCCACAATATCACTGTTGTACACACCGGTCAACCCGGCACAACGCCGCGGCGCCAAGGGGGCGGTGACGCAGGGGCTCTCTGCGCCTTCGTATTCCTTGCGCCTTCGCGTCCGATGCGCCTTCGCATCCCTTGCACCTTCACATTCCTTGCGCCTTCGCGTCCGACGCGCCTTCGCATTCCTTGCGCCTTCGCATTCCTTGCGCCTTCGCATTCCTTGCGCCTTCACGTCCGACGTGCCTTTTCATTGGCGAGTCGGGAACTTACGGGAGATGGCAAGCGTCTACATAATATACGACGAGTCTGCGAGGAGAAGATGACATGAACAAGCTGAGGCTGGTCGCCGTCCCCCTGGTAGCACTGGTTCTGCTGGCTATCGCTCAACCTGCCCTGGCCGATGGGATCATCATCCCGGAGCCACCCCCTCACCCGGACCCGCCTCTCCTGCGCGACACGTGGTTGACCATCCTGTACCACCGCGTCACCGTCACGATCGACAACCAGGTGGCGATCACCCGCGTCGAGCAGGAGTTCCTCAACGAGCACGAGTGGGAGGCGGAGGGGACATACGTCTTCCCCTTGCCGGAGGGGGCGGTCGTTTCCGCGTTCGTGATGTGGGTCGATGGCATTCCGGTCGAGAGCAACGTCCTTGAGGCCGATGAGGCTCGGTTGATTTATGAAGAAATCGTCCGGAGTCGCCAGGATCCCGCATTGCTAGAGTACGTCGGCCGCGACGCAGTTCAGGCCCGCATCTTCCCCATCCCCCCTGGCGAGTCGCGCAAGATTGAGCTGGAGTACAGCCAGGTCCTCCCGGTCGATAACGGACTCGTGCGCTACGTCTACCCCCTAAGCACCGAGAAGTTCTCCGCTCGCCCTCTCGAGGAGGTCAGTGTCAGGATTGAGATCCTCTCTCGCGACGCGATCCGCGCGATCTACTCGCCCACACACCAGGACCGTGTCTACATAGAGCGCGACGGAGAGTACCGAGCCATCATCGGTTACGAGGAGATGGATGTCCTGCCAACGCAGGACTTCGAGCTGGTCTATACGGTAAGCCATGAGGATGTGGGGCTCAACCTGTTGAGCTATCGGGAGGCCGGCGACGACGGCTTCTTCCTGCTCCTGGTCGCCCCGAAGGTCGATGTCTCAGCCGACCAGGTGGTTCAGCGCGACGTCGTCCTGGTCCTCGATACGTCCGGCTCTATGGAAGGCGAGAAGATCGACCAGGCCAAGGACGCCCTGGCCTATGTGTTGGACCACCTCCACGAGGGAGATCGCTTCAACATCGTCACGTTCTCTACAGGCCTGCGCCGCTACGGGCGTCCGCTGCGTCCGGCATCTGAGGCCCGCGAAGCCAGCCAGTGGGTGCGCGGGCTGGAGGCTGTTGGCGGCACCGACATTAACCGTGCGCTGCTAGAGGCGCTGTCCCAGACCAGAGACTCGGATCGCCCTGCCGTTCTGATCTTCCTCACGGACGGGCTTCCAACCGAGGGAGTGACGGAGATTGACCAGATTCTTTCGAACGTCGCGGCCTCAGCACCCGACAACGTACGTCTGTTCCCCTTCGGCGTCGGCGACGACGTGAACACCATCCTTCTCGACACATTGGCGGAGCAGCATCGGGGGGTTCCCGTCTATGTGCGCCCCCACGAGCGTATCGACGAGGAGGTGTCCGCGTTCTACGCCAAAGTGAGCACCCCTGTGCTGTCCGATATCGAGGTAGACTTCGGTCGAGTGCTTGCTGAGGACACGTACCCGTATCCTCTTCCCGACCTGTTCGCCGGCACGCAGCTCATCCTGGCGGGCCGCTACCGGGAAGGGGGGCCCACACGCATTACGCTAACCGGAAGGGTGGATGGCGAACGCCGCGAGTTCGAGTATGAGGGCAACTTCCACACCCGTGGCGGCGACGATTTCATCCCACGCCTCTGGGCCACCCGCAAGATCGGGCATTTGCTTACCCAGATGCGCCTTCATGGAGAGAGGGAGGAGTGGGTGGACGCCGTCACCGAACTGAGCGTCCGCTATGGCATCATCACCCCCTACACATCGTTCCTCATCGACGAGGACGATATTCTGACCGCGCAAGGGCAGGAAGAAGCAGCAGAGCGGTTCATGGAGCAGCCAGCCGAGGCGCCGTCCGGGGCAGCAGCGGTCGAGAAGGCCGACGAGCAGACCCAATTGAGGGAGGCCGAGTCGGCCGGTGAGGGAATGCTGCCCGAAGAGGCTGCCGAGACCGTGCGCCTCGTCGGCAGCAAGACGTTCGTGCTGCAAGACAGTGTCTGGACCGACACGGAGTTCGATCCCTCGCGCATGAGCACCATCAAGGTTGGTTTCGCATCCGATAGCTACTTCGACCTGCTGGCCGTGAGGCCCGAGTGGGGCCAATTCCTCTCGCTGGGACCCCGCATCATACTCGTCGCCGAGGGCAATGCCTACGAAGTCGTCGAGGAGGCAGGCGGCCCTCTCGAGCTGCCGCCGGCCCACACACCAGAGAGCGCGTCATCCACCATATCACCGACCTCTCCGGCCACGACCGCTCACACACCGGAGAGCAATCCGGCTTCAACGTCCACGCCGCCGAATGCAGCGAATGACGCCGCCACGCCAACGGCCACCGAGCCCACCGAGAGACCGCCCTCCCCGACTGGCCGCAGCAGCCTGTGCGGTGTCGTCCCGCTGATGGGCGC
>JAUVSA010000265.1 GCA_030597345.1 Bacillota bacterium | reverse complement strand
CGTATCTCTTCGGGTCGCTCCAGGTCTCACGCGGTCGCAGCAGATGGTCGTCGATGTCCGGGCATGTTGTCGGCACCTGGAAGCCGAAGTTAGGCTCTTTCCAGGTGGGCACGCTGTCGAGCGCTCCGGACAGGGCGGCGCGAATGATGGCCCGGGTGGAGGCAATGTCGATGCGATGGCCCTCCCCGTACGGTCCCGCGGTCCAGCCCGTATTGACCAGCCAGCACTTGACATTGTGCTTCCGGATGCGCTCGCCGAACATGTCGGTGTAGACTGTGGGAGGAAGCGCCATGAAGGGCGCTCCGAAGCAGGCGCTGAAGGTGGCCTTGGGCTCATTTATGCCGCGCTCGGTGCCCCCGACGATTGCCGTGTACCCGGAGAGGAAGTGGTACATCGCCTGTTCGGGGGTCAGTCTCGCGACCGGGGGCATCACTCCGAAGGCATCACAGGTGAGCAGAACCACATTCTTGGGGTGAATGCCGAGGCCGTCTCGCACGGCATTCTGGAGGTGGGTGATGGGATAGCAGGCGCGGGTGTTCTCGGTCAGGGAATCGTCGTCGAGGTCCAGGCGGCGCGTATCGGTGTCAATGGCGACGTTCTCCAACACGGTGCCGAAGCGGCGCGTGCACTCGTAGATGTAAGGCTCGGCCTCCGAGGAGAGGCGAATGACCTTCGCGTAGCAGCCCCCCTCGAAGTTGAAGATGCCGTCATCGCCCCAGCCGTGCTCGTCGTCGCCGATGAGCATGCGCTCGGGGTCGGCGGAGAGGCTGGTCTTACCGGTGCCGGAGAGGCCGAAGAAGAGGGCGACGTCTCCCTGGGCGCCGACATTGGCGGAGCAGTGCATGCTCAGCACCGCGGTCCGCGGCAGCAGGTAGTTGAGGATGGTGAAGACCGACTTCTTGATCTCTCCGCCGTACGCGGAGCCGCCGATGAGAATCGTCTTCTCGCCGAAGTTGACGACGATGAAGGTCTCAGAGTTGGTGTTGTCGATCTCCGGAATAGCGTGGAAGCGAGGGAAGCAGAGGACGCGGAATTCGGGCACATGCTCCACCCGCTTCTCGCGTTCCCTGATCTGGATGAACATGTTGCGCGCGAAAAGGCTCTGCCAAGCGTCCTCCGTGATCACACGGATAGGCAGCCGGTACTCGGGGTGGGCGCCCACGCAGCAGTCTTGGACGAATATGTCCTTGCCCTGAATGTAGGCGAGCAGGCGGCTGTAGAGTCGCTTGTAGTGCTCCTCGTCGAATGGACGATTGACCTTTCCCCACCAGATGTGATCTGCAGAGGTCGGCTCATGTACGGTGAACTTGTCATTTGGGGAGCGCCCCGTATGGTCTCCGGTGCGGACGACGAGGGGGCCGAGGTGGGAGACGAGGCCCTCTCGCCGGCGCACGATACGCTCGTAGAGCGCGGGGGTGCTCAGTGTCCAGTAGACGCGACCGATGTTTTGGAATCCGTGGTGCTCGAGGCCATGTTTTGGGGCCCAACTTCGGTCTTGGTGGTTCACGATATATCCAACCTCCTTCCGCCCTGTCGCATCGCGGAGTCAGCACTCTGCGAACAGAACGATTTCGGCGGCCAGCCTCGCGACTCCTCTTGGGGCGCCAAAAACGCGGTCTGCTAGCGCCGCAGGATCTGCACGTCAACGCGGTGCCGTCGCCCGTCGGAGTGAGGTCGCACCAGTGCTTGCGGCTGCTCCTCCCCGTCAACGGTCACCTTGACCTCCCCCGACACAACGCCCTTCGGCTTGGTGATGACGACCTCGTACTCGGCCCCGCGCCAGGCGCGGCGGAGCGCTGCGCGCTCCCAGTCGGCCGGGAGGCAAGGGTCGATCAGGAGACCTCCGAAGGTGGGACGGACTCCGAGGAGCCAGTCGGTGATGGCAAGCAATGTCCAGGAAGCCGACGAGGTATACCAGTTGGCCAGGGTACGTCCTTCGTGGACGGGGTGACAGGGACCGACGTAGGAGTTCACATAGGCGTAGGGCGCGGCCTGAGTGACCTCCGGGTCGTGTCGCTCCATCATTGGGGCAATCCGCTCCAGCACCTCCAGCGCTCGATCCGGACGGCGAGCCATGAGATTGGCCCGGCAGTTGAAGACCGCGGCATGGACGTAGACAGTGCCGTTCTCGCCGCATCCCGGCCGCAGCACTGAGAGACGCCCCACATCCGGATCGTACTCCAGGAAGGGCGGATCCAATGTCAGCGGACCAAAACGCGTGTTCAGCTTCCGCGCGGCTGCCTCCAAAGCGCCGCCGATCCGTCCTGTGTTGCCAAGGCCGCCGATGGCCGCCCAGGATTGCGTGTTCAGGTAGATTTCCATCGCCGTATCCCCGCGCCTCCCAAGCCGGCGGCCGCGGTCTGAGATGGCGCAGAGATACCACTCGCCGTCCCAGGCGTGTCGCTCGATACTCTCCCCAAGCTCGGCCGCGCGCCTCCGGTAGTGGGCCCCGCGGTCCGCTTCCCCCCGCAGCTCACAGATGTCGGCAAACTCGACGAGGGCGAGATGGAAGGCCTGAGACAGCCACACACTGACCCCCCTTCCCTCTGGCCCGATCTGATCGAAGGCATCACACCAGTCACCCCGATCTATGCGAACCAGGTCGTGCCAGCCCCTCCTCTCGTCGATCCAATCGATCGCCCGTCGTGCGTGTTCGAGCAAACTAGCGGTTTCGTCGCTCTCGAAGAACGGCAGAGCTTCTTCGAGCAGCTCGAAATCCCCGGTTTCCTTGAGGTAACGGGAGAGCGCCAGCACCAGCCAAAGGGCACTGTCATTGTAGACGCGGAGGTCGTGCGGGCCCCGGTTGTAGCAGAACTGACGGGGTGCATGACCATCCGCGTACTGGTAGCTCGCCGCAGTCAGGATGATCTCTCGCGCCCGCCTCGCGTCGAACGAGACAACGCCCATGGCGTCCTGGAGTGTGTCCCGGTAGCCGCGCAAACCCTCCCTGATGACCCCGGTTAGCTGCAGGATGTTGGCCTTGAGCCAGATGTTGGCCATTCTGTCCAGCCGGGGGTCAGGGGTCTCGATCTGCGGCTGCTCTACGAGGCTATCCCAGTGCTCCCGCAGTCGGAGAAAGGCCTTCTCGGACGCCTCGGCGTCCAGGTACCTCTCCCGCAGGGCGCGGCGCCCCTCCGGATCTCCACAGCATCCCACTAACAGGGTGACCGTCTTCTGCTCGCCGGGGGCAGGTTCCAGATCGACCGCAAAGGCCGCCACCGCCCTCCCGTCTCCGGGCATGTCGCTGTTGCCACAGCGCCCTTCGGTCACGGCCGCCGGCGCTGCGATGGAGCCGGAGCCCACGAAGGCACCGTAGTCTGTGTCATAGCTGGTCCAGGGAGGGTCCACCGCGGCAAAGCCATAGTGGCTCTCGCCGGGACGGGCGGGGTCGGCGAGTGCGGCCAGGATCAGGCGCTCTTCCTCCACCCCG
>JAUVSA010000247.1 GCA_030597345.1 Bacillota bacterium | reverse complement strand
GCCATCATATGGGAGACGCCGCGGTGCGGGCGGCGAAGGCGGTCGGGTACGTCAACGCGGGCACCGTCGAGTTCATGCTGGATAAGCACGGGCGTTTCCACTTCCTGGAGATGAACACCCGGATCCAAGTGGAGCATCCGGTCACAGAGATGGTGACTGGGCGGGATCTCGTGCGAGAGCAGATCCAAATCGCCTACGGGCACAAGCTGGGCCGCGACCAGCGGGAAGTCAGCCCACGTGGACACGCCATCGAGTGCCGGATCACGGCAGAAGACCACACGAACCACTTCCTCGCCTCCAGCGGCACGGTCCGTTCCCTCCGGCTGCCGGGAGGTATCGGAGTGCGAGTGGATACTCACTTGTACCAGGGTTACACGGTGCCGCCTTTCTACGACGCGCTGCTGGCCAAGCTTATCGTCTGGGGGCAGACGCGCTCGGAGGCCATCGCCCGCGCCGCCCGCGCGCTGCGTGAGTGTGAGATCGAGGGGCTGAAGACGACGATCCCGTTCCATCAGGAAGTGATGGCCAACGCCTACTTCCGGCGCGGCGACATAGCGACGAACTTCCTCCAGCGCCGCATGGGCCTGGCCTAGGCGCGGTGAGTGGTGGGGAGCCGGCGGCTCAGCCGAGAACTTGCTCTGAGTACGCTGTTTCAAGCCGATGTCGGGGGCGGCACGGTCGAGGAGGCGCTGGAATCGTCGCTGGAACAGGGCCGGCATCCCACAGAGACACTGGATTTCGCACGGCAGCTAGTCCTCGGTACGGCCCAGCACAAGGGCCACATAGACAGCATCATCAATAAGTATGCGCTCGGCTGGACTCTGGAGCGGATGACAAACGTTGACCGCAACATCCTGCGTCTGGCCATCTACGAGCTTCTCTATCTCCCGGACATTCCTGCTGGCGTGAGCGTGGACGAGGCGGTGGAACTGGCGAAGAAATACAGCACGGCCGCGTCGGGGCGTTTTGTGAACGGCATCCTGGGGAGCCTGGCCCGCAACCTCGAAAGCGAACTGGCCGAGATCGAGGCACCATCATGAGCCAGCAGCGACGCTTCGTTTTCACGGTGCGGCAGTTGAACCGCTACCTCCGGACTCTGCTGTCTCAAGACCGGACGCTGCAAGACCTATCGGTCAGAGGAGAAGTTGGGGATCTTGTGCGGCACGGCTCCGGGCACGTGTACTTCACCCTCAAGGACGAGTCGAGCCAGCTGCGCTGTGGGCTCTTTCGAGAGGAGGCGGAGGCACTGGCCTTCATTCCGGAGAGCGGGAGTGAGGTGGTCGTGCGGGGGACGCTGACGGTCTACGAGCGGCGCGGGCAGTATCAGTTGGTGGTGCGAGAGATGGAGGAAGCGGGGCTGGGGGAGCTGCATCTGGCTTTCGAGAGGATGAAGCGGAAGCTTGCAGCTGAAGGGTTGTTCGAGGAGGAGCGTAAGCGGTCGCTGCCGGCATTTCCCCGGAAGATCGCCCTGCTCACCTCGCCGTCCGGCGCGGCCCTACACGATCTGCTGACAACGATCCAGAGCCGCTGGCCGGCCGCGGACTTGGTGCTCATCCCGACCCCCGTCAGCGGAGCCCGAGCCGCACCGGGCATAGTCCGCTCTCTGGAGAAGCTGCGCCTGATCGAGGGCCCCGAGGTGGCCATTCTGGCGCGCGGCGGAGGCTCTATGGAGGAGCTGTCTGGGTTCAACGCGGAGGGGGTGGCGCGGGCGATCGCGGCGGCGCCCGTCCCGGTGATCACCGGCATCGGGCACGAGACGGACTTCACCATCGCCGACTTCGTCGCCGACTACCGAGCGCCCACCCCGACGGCGGCGGCCGTGGCAGCCACTTCGGACCAAAGGGAGCTGCTGCGTCTCGTGCAGGAGTTTCGCAAGCGGACCGCGCAGCGGCTGAGTCGTGTGGTGGCTCGTCATCGACGAGAGCTCGCCTTGCTCCGGGCGCGGCCGGTGCTCAGCCGACCGCGGCTGCTGTTGGCGGAACGAAGGCAGCGGGTAGACGAGTTGGTGAATGCGATCCGGCAGGCCACAGCGCGCCGGGGCCGCGAGATACAGGAACGGCTGCTGCGCGCCAGAGAGAAGCTGAAGGCCCTGAGTCCCGAGGCCGTGCTGGCGCGGGGATACTCGATCACCCGTCTTCCCGATCGGTCTGTAGTGCGTTCGATCCGGCAGCTCGAGATTGGGGGCGCGGCCGAAGTGGTATTATCGGAAGGGGCGGCGGATGTGCAAGTGCGGAGGCTGCGACAGCCGGCTTCCGCGGACTGAGGAGAAGAGCGTGAGGAACGTCATACCGGTGTTAGCCGCCCTCCTTGCAGTCTGCGTCGCTTCGGCGGTGTCGTGCGACCAGCCCGTGCCCGGCAGTGAGGGCGAGTTTCGGGCGGCATGGACAGCATTCACCGCGCCCAGCCAAGGGCCAGCGGAGTCTCGGACCCCAGATGCTCGTCAGCAAGCGCGCATTGCGGCCCTGGGTCACATGGAGGCGGCTGTGCGCACGGAGCCGAGCAACGCGGCGTATCAGACATCCCTGGCTTACATGTGTCTGGCCGCAGGGAGTTATGCCCGCGCAAAGGATGCCTCGACACGCGCCATCGAGCTAGAGCCTCACGGCCCGTTGCCGCACCTGCTGCGCGGGCAGGCAGAGGCGGCGCTCGCGCAGACGGACCCCGAGCGCGCGGCAGAGAGGATAGGACCCGCCCTAGAGGCCTTAGACCGCGCCGCCCGACTCGATCCCACCAACGCGCTGCCGTTACTCGAGGGAGCTGGGGTCGCCTTTGAGGTAGGGCGCAACGACCTGGCCCGTGCGAGAATCGATCAGGCATTGGCGAGGACCAAGATAGTCCTCTATCGTCTGCCGATTCCGTTCGATCTTCACGAGGAACGCGCCGCATCGGTGAACGCCTGGCAGTATGCGCAGTACGGACATTGGCTGGAACTGCTTCGTCGCTGCCAGAACGCGAGCAGGGGGATGTTGCGCTTTGGGGCTGGCAAGCTGCAGGCGGGAGAGGTGGAAGCCGCCGAGGAGCACTCCCGCAAGGCGCTCGGAGTTGCGCGCCTTGTGGGGATGGCCGAGCCGAATGTCATAATTACCGCCAATGCCGGGATCAACATGCTGGAGGATGCGTACGGCGGGCTGCTGCAAGTCGCGGAGGTCCAGGAGAGTCGGGAGGCAGAGCGATGGCGGGGCGAGCTGGGCGTGCTCCAGGTCGGGCGCGCGCAGCTGTTCGGGGTACTGGAAGCCTACACTGAAGAACTCAAGAAGAACCCGCCAACGTCAATCGAGGGGATGCTGAAGGCAGAGGCGAAGCAAGTAGAAGGAATTCTCCTGGGCATTGGACTGACGCCCGCAGCGGACAAGTAGACACCTTGGCCGGCGCCGGGGCGGCACCAGCAGAGCGCGCGTGCGTGCCTGTCGGGGCCGCTCGCCAGGACGAGTCCGTATGCTCAGCGGGCGATTATCTGGTATTATGTCGTGGTAGGCCGTGGTTCCGGCACGCGACTACTAAAGCGAGTAGCGGCCGGACCAGGCGTTTGGATTGTCACGGAGAGGGCTTACGTCGTGACCGAGAAGCCAAAGCGACGGAGGAAGAAGCGACAAGGGGCCCCCGCCAGCTTTGAGAAGGCGCTCGGCCGTC
>JAUVSA010000115.1 GCA_030597345.1 Bacillota bacterium | reverse complement strand
GCGACCCCCACCAGAGCCCAGTAGAAGAACCAGGCGGAGAACGACAGCTCCTTCGGGATCAGATAAGCGACCGCGATCATCCAGGGAAAGAGCCACAGCACGAGCTGACCCATCCCTGCCAGCGGCCCCACCTTCACCTGCTCCATGAGGATGAGCGGGCCGAGATTGATGGCTGGCATGGCCGGCACTCTCTCGGACAGAGCGCTCACCAGCGTGAGCCCGAATGAGATAGCCACCCCCGCCCAGAAGGTCCATGTCGTCGGCAGCCTCCCCGCACCTCCCCGCCCGGCCTCGCGGACCAGCTCCAGCGGAACTTGGGCAAAAGGAAAGCTCAGGCGTTCGTGCGAGACCCACTGCCGCTGCAGCAGTGCCATCACGCAGAAAGTGCACGCGAACAGGGCGATCGTGAACGCCGACCACGCCCCCAGCGGGACCCACCAGTGCGACCACGGCACCTGCGACTGGCCCAGGAAGAATGCCTCGACCACCTCCGGGTCGGTGGGCGCGAACCAGAGGGGGACCTGAGGCACGAACGTGTTCTGCCAATCGCGAAACACGCTGGCGAAGTAGTGGTAATGGATCGACTTGACCAGCATGAACCCAAGAATGCCCCTGCTCACGAGAGGGCCCCCGACCAGCAGCACCGAGTAGATGACCAGCAGCTCCCGCCGCGTCAGGCCCGCGCGCCGCAGGAACGGCAGCCCCGCGACAGCCGTGAGAGCGAACAGGAGCACTACCGGGGCCATCGCAGGGATGCCCGCGAACAGCGTCCCCTTGTCCCACGCAATGTCTACGTAGAAGGCAACCGGCGTCAGCGCA
The DNA here is from genome assembly GCA_030597345.1 of Bacillota bacterium. Classification (GTDB taxonomy): domain Bacteria; phylum Armatimonadota; class Hebobacteria; order Hebobacterales; family Hebobacteraceae; genus JAUVSA01. The sequence continues at coordinate 5,967 of JAUVSA010000115.1, read as the reverse complement.
ACCAGCAGGCCGATCGCGATCAGCACCGCCCGGAGTGTGACGCCGCCCGCCCCATCTGTCGAATTAGCTGCGCTCATTGCGAGTCCGTTCGGCCAATGACGCGGCCCTGCTCGGCCGGGCCGCGGTCAGTCGAAGATTCCGCTGCAGACTGGACTATTATTGTGACGCGTGCAGCAAGAATCCTTCCTCATCTGCCGAGACCAGCAAGCCATCTTAAGAGCCTCTAACGAAACCATTTCTGGAGAGCATTCCAGTTGGGTAGCCTACCCCTTCCCGACACGAGTCGGGGAGGGGTGGGGTAGTCAGAGAGGTGAGGCCAAGCATCATCCCTCGTCGCGGAGGACCTCTCAACGCATCCCACCCCTGCTTGGCCGCCTGCGGCAGGCCGGCGCAGGAGTAGGCTACGAAGTTCATTCCCATGCCTTCACAGGGTCTTGTTAGAGGCTCTTAGCAATACAGTAAATCATCTGCACGCTCTTGGCATCGCCGGCCGCTCGCGGGCGCACCTCAGCATCGGATGTGATAGAATCCAGCGAACACATTGCCCGATGGGAGAGAGCCGCTCATGCCGGACTCTATGACACCGCGAGAGCGAATGATCGCATTCTTCACCGGCAAGCCGGTGGACAGAATCCCATTCATCATGCAGTGGGGCCCTTGGGACGAGACCCATCGGCTCTGGAAGCAGCAGGGCATGCAGAACGACGGCGACTGGCACACCATGTTCGGCTTCGATTCCGGCGGCGTCGGCGCTGGCGTCAACTTCTGTCTCTGCCCCGCCTTCGAGCGCGAGACCATCGACGAGGACGGCGAGCACGTCATCTTTCGCGACGAAGAGGGAGTTCTCCAGCGCGCCCGCAGAGATGGCACCAGCATGTCCGAGTGGCTCGACTACCCTGTCAAGGACCGGAAGACGTGGGAGGAGCACAAGTCGCGCTTCGACCCGGACACTCCCGAACGTTTCCCTGCGGACTGGGACACGCGCGCCGCGCAGCTCCGGGAATCCGACGACATGGTCGGGGTCGGGTTCTACCCCTATGGCTTCTTCGCCGGAGCACGGACGATGATGGGCGCCGAAGCCTGCATGGTCGCAATGTCTGAGGACCCCGAGCTGATTGAGGACATCAACACCACCCTCTGCAACCGCTGGTGCACTCTTATCGAACGGGTCGCTGACGAAGCCAGAGTTGACGCAGTGCACGCCTGGGAGGACATGGCCTTCAAGAGCGGGTCACTCATTTCGCCAGGCATGTTCCAGCGCTATCTCACTCCCTACTACCAGAAGGTCATGGGACTCGCCGAGCAGCGCGGCGTCAAGATACGGCTCGTGGACAGCGATGGACACATGCACGCTCTCACACCGCTGTTTCTGGAGGCCGGAATGAACGGGATATTCCCCTACGAGGTCCAGGCCGGCAACGACGTCCCCTACCTGCTCGAGCGGCACCCGGACCTTCACGCCCTCGGCCACATAGACAAACGCGCGATGACCAAAGACAACGCTGCCATGGACGCGGAAATCGAGCGCCTCAAGCCCATCCTGGACATCGGCCGTTTCATCCCCCACATGGACCACGGCATTCCGCCCGATGTGCCATGGGACAACTATCAGTACATGGTCTGGCGGTGGAAGGAGCTGACCGGCAAACAGGACTGAACCTGCTCGCCGGGTGGTGGCGGGACCGGCCGAGGCATCCTCCTGTGGGGAGCGCAGTGGCTCGCGCCACGAGGAGGCGACTACTCTCAGTTCTCGTCCCGCTCCAGGCGTTCTCCGACGCCTACTACACCCGCCCCCCAGCGCTCGCTAGATGAGCACGTCCTCCGTCCATCCCAGCTTGACGAAATCGATGCGTTTCAGATCGCTCACACCCAAGTGATGCCGCCGGTCCGCCATCGCGATGTGCTTGGTGGGAGTGATGGGCTTCTCTTCGCCGAAGTGCAGACGGCGCTTCGTCTGCAGGAGATGCGCGCCGAGCGCATCGACCGCCACCGGATCCTGGGACACGAAAATGCCCTTGTACGGCCACACGTACCTCTTATCCCAGTGGTGCGGCCCCCGGCCCCAGAACAGAGGGGTCAGCGCCACCAGGATGTTGAGGCGCGTCTTCCCTCTCACGACAGGCAGATTCCACACCCTCGCGAGGTCGGCGCAGGAGTCCGGATGGTAGACAGACGGACGCGGCGCGAACATGATGTGGTTCTTGATGCAGCCACCTATGCCCGCCCAGTGATGTGACCTCACGGGCCGAGCATTGATGAGGGCCGTACAGGGGGCCAGAGTCCGCCGGGCGCCCCGGTCGTCCATGCGAATGCGATCCCTCGCTATCCCGGCATCCAGCAGACGCTGCCTGATGACATTCTCCACTTCAGGGGGAGTGGGCAGGTATTGCCACGCGTTCGTCTTGATTCCCACGAGATCTGCAGGCTTCACGAGGCGCCGCCAGCCATCTGCCGCATTGTCCGTTCCCAGCAGCTCTGCTGCCGCCTGGTCCATCATCCGCTCGACCACCGACGCATTGAGCTGGCCGTCACCGGCCACCGCGTGCTCGTCTCTCACCAGCACGACCCGCGCCCTCCCGGCCGACGGGCCGTCCTCACCTGCCATCACCTCCGCGCCGACGGCCGTGCCCAGTGCCGCGTATGCCGCCATGCGCATGAAGTCTCTGCGTGTCAGTCGCCGCTCCGGTTCTCCCACCGCGACTACTCCTCCAATCTCTCGGTTACCGCATCGAGCAGGCGTTCCGCCTGGGTCCTCGCCGGCGCCTCCAAAGCCATCATAGTCACGTCTCCCCACCTTCTTGCGGCCGCCCACTTCCCGTTCTCAATCCTCCCGATCCCCGTCTGACGCCCCTCCGGAAGGTAGTTCGCCACGAAGCTGTGGAGCGCCGCACTGGCATCGCCAGGTGTCGGGTACCGCACCAGCAGCAGGTACCTCGTCCCCCCTGCAACTCGGTACCGTGCGAGCACCGCCTCCGTTCGCTCGCTCAAGCCAAGGATGTTCTCCTCCGCCATGAAGTAGTGGTGCCCGAGCGAGACGTGGTCGTGGAAATAGCGGATGCCGGTCTCGACCAGGTCCTCCTTCGGCAGCAGGCCGAGCAGCTCGGGGACGTCTCCAGGAGGCTCGATGGCCTTCGCGATTGCTGCCCCGAGCGCGAGAATCGCTCTCTCTGCCTCCGACGTCTCGCCCTCCGCCCATATCGAGACGAAGAAGTTCCCCTTCCAGAAACGCAGCAGGCCCGCGGCATACTCCGAGCCCTGGCCGATACCTGCCTCCGGCTCTCGTTGCTCGGAAGTGAAGACCCCGAAGGCATCCTCCGAGGAGCCCATGTCGAAGAGGTCCACCACGATGGCTGGATGGCGCTCTCTCTCGAAGCGCTGGGCCACCATCTGGCGCAGACCGTAGGCGAGGTAGAGCTCCGCGCCGCCGTCGATGTACTCGAACAGCGTGTTGCGGTCATAGACGCGCCCGGTGGCCTCGGCTCGCCATCCCTCGACATCTTGGGGCATCAGTTTATCCAAGCCCATCTCGCCTTCCCTACACCCGATGAGAGCCATCAGGCACACAACTAGCGCGAGCAGCCGGATCGGCCCGGCGACACGCACGGTGAGATTCCACCCGCGGACCATGCAGAAAGAGTCCTCCTCTTTCATGCACAGGATTCGCCCTCCCCCACCCGCTTTCCTCCCTCCCGGTTGCCTGCCTCTGACCGCAGAGGTCCGCGCCGGACTCGCCCCGAAGACGATTATCGGTCAGTCCTGGGCATCTTCGGTTACTCCTGGGGGTCCTCGGTCATTTCCAATGCTCTCTCCCCGAGCCATCCTGATCGGCATCCTTGCCGTCGCTGTGGTCTGCCTCATCGTCGCCTGGGCCGAGCTGGTGACGGCGCAGATCATGATCGGGTTCCTCCAACTGCCGCCGGTGGCGCTGGTGGGTCTCTTCGCCCTCGTGCTGGCGAACAAGGCGATGCGCCGGATTTCCACACGGCTGGGGTTGAGCCCCCCGGAAATCGCGGCGATCTACTGCATGATGGTCATCGCGGCGATGACCTCCTCCCGGGGGCTGATGGAGGATCTGATTCCGATGCTCGTCGGGGTCAACTACTTCGCCAACCCCGGCAATCAGTGGCAGCAGATCTTCTTCGGCCACATCCCCCAGCATCTCGTCCCCTGGGATACCGGGGGCGGCCTCGAGCAGCGGCCGGTGATTGCCTTCTTCGAGGGCCTCCGCGAGGGCGAGGCTCTGCCCTGGGCGGTGTGGCTTGGACCTCTCCTCAACTGGCTGATTCCAGTGCTGGCGATGTTCGCCGCCTTCCTCTGCCTCGCCACCATACTGCGCCGACAGTGGAGTGACAACGAACGGCTCAGCTTCCCCCTCGTGCAGTTGCCATCCGAGATGATCCGCGAGCAGCACGGGCCCTTCTTCCGCAATCCGCTGATGTGGATTGGCTTTGCGGTGCCGGCCATCATCTTCGCCGTGAACGGCATCCACAACATCAACCCCGCGCTCCCTCTCCTCAATGTGGACATCAACATCAACCGCTACTTCCTGTCGCCCCCCTGGTCGAGCGTCGGCTTCGTCCGCGCCTACGTATCGCCCGGGGCCGTCGGCTTCTTCTACCTGCTCCCCGTCGAGCTGCTGCTCAGCTTCTGGTCCTTCTACCTGCTGGCGAAGGTGCAGGATGTCGTCTTCTCCGCCCTCGCCTTCCCGCCGCTGAGCAATCCGCACGGAATGGGCAGCGGCTACGTCAACTACCAGACCGCCGGGGCATACTTCGTCCTCGTGATCTGCTTCGGCGCCGCCGCGCTCCCCCACCTCAAGGCCGTACTGCGCCGCGCCTTCAGCAGAAGCGGCCCCGTGGGCGAAGACGAGTTGATTCCGTATCGCACCGCGGTCTGGGGACTGATCCTCTCCCTGGCGGTGGTCGCCATCTGGTTCCACCGGGCGGGCATGGCGCTCGGGCTCGCCGTCTTCCTGCTGCTCGTGTATGTCTTCGTGCAGGCGATCATCATGGCGCGCGGATGCTCGGAGGGCGGACTCCCCATGGCCGAGGGGTCCTTCACTCCCCTGGACATCAGCGCCATGCTGATTCGACCTTCAGCCCTTGGCGCTCGCACCCTCACCTCGGTCGCCTTCTTCGACACCCTCTTCGCACGCGACCTGCGGGGATTGCTCCTGACAGCCTTCCTCGACGGCCAGAAGCTTGGCGACGAGGTCGGGCTGCGCAGGCGGCGGCTGCTTCTCGTCTTCATCATCGCCATCGCCGTTGCCATACCGATGGCCGCCGCCATCCAGCTTTGGCTGCCCTACCACCGAGGCGCCCTGGGGCTCTACTCCTTCCCCTATAGGCGCAACAACATCCAGTTCTTCCAGGAGAACGGCGCCTTCCTTCAGGGCGAGACCCGTCATGCCTACGGGGCCATTGCCTCCTTCGTCGTTGGGGGCGCTATCGCGTCCGTGCTCTCCATCATGCGCGTCCGCTACGTCGGCTGGCCCTTCCACCCACTGGGCTACGCCCTCTCCGCTTCCTGGACCACCACGGTCTTCTGGTTCCCCATGCTCGTGGCCTGGCTGCTGAAGTGGAGCATCGTGCACTACGGGGGCATGAGACTCTACGCCAAGGCGCGGCCCTTCTTCCTGGGCATGATCTTCGGCGAGTTCACCTCCGCCGTGCTCTGGACTCTCCTCGCTGCCTTCTGGGACCTCCGCGCCCCATTCTTCCCCTGGCCCTGACCCCCGGCCCCTCCTACTGCCCTTAGGTTGCTTGAATTGCCTCTCCCGTTCTGCCGAAGGTCCGCCTCCGGCGGATAGGGCGCGCATTCCCATGCCCGCCGGCCCCTGCCGTCCTGCCGAAGGTCCGCCTCCGGCGGATAGGGCGGGCATTCCCACGCCCGCCGCTCGTTGCCGTTCTGCCGAAGGTCCGCCTCCGGCGGATAGGGCGGGCGTGCCCACGCCCGCCGCCCATTCTG
>JAUVSA010000201.1 GCA_030597345.1 Bacillota bacterium | reverse complement strand
ATCGATCGCGATCGGCGCCCATTCGCTCCCCGATCCCTGCGGTCGCAGTTGCCCGGCGTACCGGCTCCCCGCCCGGAACAAGATCTTGTCCCCCGCAGCAAACATCACCGAGTTGACGCGGCCGAGGCCTCGCCAGGCCTTCTCCGGCGAGGTCCCGTCATTCCCGTCGTCCCCACTCTCGCTGTCCACGTAGTAGACCGTATTGCCGACCGAACTCAGCAGCACTTCTACGCCTCCCTCCGCTCCGTTCGCCACACTCTCCCCGCATCCAAGGGCGGAACACACCAGCAAAGCAAGCGCCGCCGCGGCAGCATAGTGACACCATCGCGCAACTTGCACTCTCCACACCACAACAGACCTCCTCAGTTCGTAGGGCAGGAGCTTGCCTCCTGCCCAGTGCCTATCTTGGGTTGGGCAGATTCTATGGTTATGTGTCAAGTGGTCGCGGTGCATAGACGCGGTTGGGGTCATAGTCCTGACCCGATCGCACCAGCGCCCAGGCAACCTTGGCCAGTTTGCGGGCTACCGCGCACAAGGCCTGCGTGCTCGCCAATCCCTTGGCCCGCTCTCGCTCGTACTGCTTGGCGAAGGGGCTGTCCTTGGTTCGCAAGCTGGCTTGTGCACAGCAATATAGCAGGCGTCGCAGCTCCGCATCTCCCTGCCGGGAAAGTCCCAGGGAGCCCCTGCGTTGCCCCGACTGCCGCACCCGCACGTCCAAGCCCACATAAGCCACAAACTGATCGTAGCCGGCAAACTTCGTGCTCTTCAGCCGCACCACCAAGGCTGTCGCCGACACCGGTCCGATGCCTGGCACCTGCTGCAAGCGCTCCACTTCGGGATCTTGGCGCGCCAGCCGTGCCAGCTCTCTGTCCAGCTCTTTCAGTTGCTCCGCCAGCGCCCGCTTCGCCGCCTCCACGTGAGCTCGCGCCCGGGGCAGGCTCTCCAACTGCTGGCGGAACGTCGCCAGGCTCTTGGAGATCGACTTGCGAGCCGCTAATAACTGCGCCAGCTGCTCCATGTGCTCGCTCTTCACCGGATAGGGCTTCAGCGCCACGCTGCAAGCATACAAAGCCAGCCCCCGCGCGTCCAGCCGATCCGTCTTCGCCCGGGGATGCACGCTGGTCAGAAACTGCTTCGCCGCCCGGGGCGGCGCCATCACCACCTGCCGCCCCTGCGCCAATCCCAGCCGCGCTACCCCCTCGCTGTAGCGGCCCGTGGGCTCCAGCGCCCACGGCTCCTCAGGCTCCGTGCGCGCCAACAGCCCGCGCACTCCTTCTTCGGTGTTGGCCACCTCCAACTCCCACCGCACCCGCTGCGCCTCCCCGTCCCAGGCACATACCGACAGCGACGCTTTGCTCACATCGATCCCGATCATCTCAACTCCTTGTGGACGCCTCCCGCTCCCTTGCGGATCATCGGCCGTCGTACGGCGGAATTCCTCATCGGCGGTCAGACGTCAGGTGTGAGGAGCAGCCTGCCCATGACTGTCTACCAGTCGGAGCTCGCCGGCTCTCTCGTCACCCTTACTCTACCTCACACCAACCATACAAGGAGCTTGCCTCCTGCCCCTGTACGACGGGGATGTGGCTAGCACCGCCAGAGGCCGGCCTCGCAGGTCGGCCCCCCTTCACCTCACCCGACCGGCGCCTTCGCCTCCCGCAGAAACACCGCCGCCTCCTCCGGCGCCACCACATTGATGTAAATGTCGCTCCCCAGCTCGAACCCCCCCAGCGTCGTGATCCGCGGGAAGATTTCCATGTGCCAGTGATAGGCCCTCACATTGTGCTCCGCCGCTGGCGCCGTGTGAATCGCGTAGTTGTACGACGGACGGTTCAGGCAACCGGCCAGCCGACCCAGCGTATCCTTCAGCACCCGCGCCAGATCAGCCGCCTCCTCCTCGCTCATCGCCGCAAACCGAATCGCGCGCCGCTTCGGCAGAATCCAGGTCTCGAAAGGATAGCGCCCGGCGAACGCAGTCACCCCTATGAAGTGCCTCGTCTCCAGCACGATCCGCTCCCCGGACCTCAGCTCGTCCTCTATCAGAGCGCAGTACACACACTTCCCGAGGTATTCCCAGTAGGCCGCCGCGCCCTGCATCTCCACCTGGAGCTGGCGCGGCATCACCGGCGCCGCGATCAACTGTGAATGCGGATGCTCCAGCGAAGTCCCCGCCCGCGCCCCGTGATTCCGGAACACCAGCACGTAGTGCAGAATCTCCCCGGACTCATACGCCAGAAACCGCTGTTGGCAGGCCTCGATCACAGACTCCACCTGCCCCTCCGTCATCTCCCACAGATCCAGATTGTGCGCCGGCGATTCGATGATCACCTCGTGTGCCCCGTGCCCGTCCCGCGCCGTGTGCAGCCCCACCTGCCTCACCTGATCCGACCCCTCCCGCCGCAGCGCAGCGAACTTGTTCGGCACCACTCTCACCGTCCACCCGCCCGAGTTCGCACCCCCGCCATCCCGCACCGCGAACACCTCCGGCGGCGTGTTCTTTTCGTTCCCCGTGCAGAATGGGCACTTGCTGTCGTGCTCCGGCACCGGCTCCTGCTCTCCCGTCGGCACCGCGAAGTCCGATGGCCGTTTTCCCCGGCCCCTTGCTATCACCACCCATTCCCGCGTCACCAGATTCTTCCGAAGCTCCGGCTGGAAATCCGCATCCCGCCTCACGTGCACGCTCATCCTTATCCCCCTTGCACAGAACGCCCGCACATGGCGGGCGTCTCATAGCCTAAGTGGCCTACGTGGCCTACGTGGTACGTGGCCTACGTGATTCTAGTTTGAGCTCCCCCCCATGTCAACCTGCTTCCCCACCCGCAAGTGCCGAAAGGCCGACGCGCCTCACTCTCGCGGGAAAACGTGCGCCGCCGCCGGCGCGTACTCGACCACCGCCTGCTCCCCCACCCGCAGCCCGCTCTCCCTGAACGCACGCCTCCCCATCAGCGCCACCAGCGTAACCCCCACCTCCACGTCCACCCGAATCAAGGCCCCCCGGTCCACCGTCCGCACCACCCGCCCTTTCGTCGCCCCCGCGTGCGCCTCCCCCGCCGCCACCGCCAGCCCGATGTCCTCCGGCCGGATCGCCAGGAACACCTCCCCCTCCGGCCCCTCCGCCGCCTGAAACTCCAGCTTTCCCACCTGCACCGTGAGCCCCCGTTCTCCTCTCCGCGCCCTCCCCGCCAGCACGTTATCGCACCGCACGAACCGCGCCACGAACTCCGAGTTCGGCCGCCGGAACACCTCCTCCGGCGTTCCCACCTGGCGGATTCGCCCCTCGTGGATGATCCCTATCCGATCCGCCACCGCCAGCGTCTCCTCGAAATTGTGCGACACGTGCATCGTCGTCGTCCCCAGCTCCTCGTGCACCCGCCGCAGCTCGATGCTCAGCCCCTCCCTCGTCTGCTCGTCCAGCGCGCTCAACGGCTCGTCCAGCAGCAATACCTTCGGTTCGATCGCCAGCGCCCGCGCCAGCGCCACCCGCTGCTGCTCTCCCCCGCTCAACCTCAGAGTCGACCGGTGCAGCAGGTGCCCTATCTCCAGCAGCTCCGACAGCTCCCGCACCTTCCGCTCGATCTCCCGCGCCGGCCTCCGCCGCAGCCGCATCCCGAACCCGATATTGCGCTCCACATCCAGGTGCGGAAAGAGCGCATAGTCCTGCGGCAGGTATCCCAGCCCCCGCCGTTCCGGCGGAATCTGGTTCACCTGCTGGCCCGATATATATACCTCCCCGCGGTCCGGCCGGTGCAGGCCCGCCACGCACTCCAACACCACCGTCTTCCCCGCGCCCGTCGGCCCCAGCAGCACGAAATACTCCCCATCTGCCACCGAGAGGCTCGCGTCGTGTACCGCGAAGTCCCCCAACCTCAACGATATTCCGTGAACCTCGATCGCCGCCGTTGCCACGCCCTCGCTATCCTCCCGCCGTCGGCAGCAGCACCGCCACCGTGTCCCCGGACTTCACCTGTGTCGCCGCTCCCTCTGCCGCCGACTCCCCATTCACCAGCAGCAGCACGCTCGGCCACAGCTCCCCCTCCTTGTCGAACAGCACCTCTCTCGATCCCTCCTCAAAGCGCTCCGCGAACTTCGCCAGCGCCTCCTTGATCGACATCCCGTCCCCCTCCACCTCCACTTCCTTCTGTCCCGCAATATCCCGCAGCTTCGAGAACAGCCTCAACTTCACCATCTCATGCCTCCTCCTATCTCAACTCTCCCGGCCCCACGCCGCCCGCCACACCACTCACCGGCCCGCCATACCACTCACCACCTCACTCACCGGCCCGCCCCTACCACAGATACCCCTGCCCGCCCAGCTTCT
>JAUVSA010000116.1 GCA_030597345.1 Bacillota bacterium | reverse complement strand
TAACCGAACGATAAGCGTAATGACTAGCTCAAGCTACGTTCTTCACGACTCCGTTCCCATCGGCACTTCCGAGTCAGGCATGCGGTCTGTTGGCGCGTCCCGCGTCTGTCTGGAGAAGCAGTCCTTGGTCGCTCAATCGGTGGTACGAGTGCTGTGGTGACTCGTCTGGGCTGCAGGGCCGACCAGCGACCGGCCAATAACTACATCGCGCGAGACAATATCGGAACCCGCCTGAAGCCTCTTGGCTCACCTCCGCCGGATGCGCCCAGAATGGTGACTCGGAGTGTAGCATAAGCCCCAGTCCAAGTCAAGACCTGCTTTCCGGCGCCAGCGGCGTCAGGTTGCCCTGAGGGGCGAGGAGGAATGTCGCTTGTCGAGGGACCCGTTGGCCCGGGGCCCGGCCGGGGCAACGTTGGGCGCGTCGGCGCTTGTCGAGCCGGTGCTCAGGCCTCGGCAGGTCGGCGACCGCGGGCCAGCGAACCAAGAGGGCGCGAGAATTGCGAAGCACCGCTCAGTGTCTGGCCCCGCACGATCTTAGGGAGAGGGAGAGGCCCCACTTCGCATGAAGCGGATCTGGCTCCATAGGGGCGCCATATCCACAGGCCTTGGCATCGGCTTGGCACTCGTGCTTGTGACTTGGCTGGCGTACCTCGATGGGGGTAGTGGCAGCAGCTACATCCACTTCTATTACATCCCCATCGTCGCCGCAAGTTACCTGCTGGGAGACGTGGGGGGAATCGTCGCGGCATTCGCCGCGGCGTCTCTCGCCGGTCTCCTGCCCACGCTGGCGGGCGCGCGGGAGGCGGCCAAGGACATGATAGTGCGGGGGGTGCTGTTCTACTTCATCGGACTGATGACGGCGCGCCTGTTCACTAAGCTGCAGGAGCGCCGCGAGGACGCCGCCAGCCTGCTCGAGGTCTCTCGCTCCGTGAACGCATCCCTCCGCGCCAGCGAGGTGCTGCGCACTATTGCAGAGACAGCGGTCAGCATCACCGCCGCGAAGGCCTGCTCCATTCGCCTGCTCAATCGGGAGGGGGAGGAGCTGACGCCCGCGGCCAGCTACGGGCTGAGCCTCGACTACCTGGCGAAGGGTCCATTGCGCCTCGCCGACAGCCCGCTCGACCAAGAGGTTCTCGCTGGGCGGCCGGTGGCCGTCCTCGATGTGACTAAGGACCCTCGCTTTCGGTATCGCGAGGAGGCCCGCGCCGAAGGCATTGTTTCCGTGTTGTGTTTGCGGCTCAGCCGCGGAGATCAGGTCTTCGGTGTGCTTCGGGTCTACGCCGCCTCTCGGCACCAGTGGTCGCGGCGCGAGCGACGCTTGCTCCAGGCGTTCTCCGAGCAGGCTTGTATCGCGATCCAGAACGCGCGACTTCACGAAGATCTCCGGCGGAACTACTGGGAAACCGTTAACGCTCTCGCGCGCGCCATAGAGGCGAAGGATCCTCACACCCTGGGCCATTCGGAACGGGTCACGGACTACGCCCTGCAGCTTGGCAGGGAGCTGGAACTCAGCGCCGACGAAATGGAGACGCTGCGCTTCGCGGCGACCCTGCACGACATCGGGAAGATCGGGATGGCGGATGAATCCGTCTCCCGCGTCAGACACCTCGACATGAGCGATGAGGTGACGCTCCGTATGCACCCTCTCATCGGCATCGCCATCCTGCAGCCGGTCGAGTTCCTTGCGCCGGCGCTGGGTGCGGTGCGACATCACCACGAGCGATGGGATGGGAAAGGGTACCCGCAGGGGCTGGCCGGCGAGGATATTCCGTTCCTGGCGCGCCTGCTGGCGGTGACGAACGTCTACGATATCCTTCGGACGGACTCGCCGGCCCGCCCGGGCATGTCGGTGCAGGAAGCCGCGGAGTCGCTTCGCCGCTCGGCCGGCAAGGAGTTAGACCCTCGCCTCACTGAGGCCTTCCTTCGCGTACTCGGAGTGATCCCAAGGCCCAAGCCTGCCGCCGAGCCCCCCTCCTGACGTTCGCCCAGAAGATCTCAGTCTGAGGTCTCGCGCTTGCTGGAAGCGCCCTTCGCCAGCTCTGTCTTCGACTCGCCGGTGTCCTCTTTCTTCTCCGGAGTCCGGTAGTCGGTCGAGTAGAAGCCCGAGCCTTTGAAGATGATGCCGACGGGCCGGAACACCTTCCTCACTTTGCCCCGACACTGTGGACAGCGCCTGGGCGGCCGGTCGGTGACCTTTCGATACTGTTCAAACTGATGAGAACACTCAACACAAACGTATTCGTAGATCGGCATGATGAGTAGGGCTGCGCGGGGGGTCCGTGGTGCCAGACCGGGTCCCGCACCGTCGTACCTAAACCTCCTTCACGGTTAATCCTTGCCGCGCGATATGGAAGGGTAAGACCTGCGCGCCGGCGGCGCCGAACGCCGCCTCCACTTCCTTGCGTCTCCCCTCCGCAACAAGAGTGATCATGCATCCCCCGCCACCGGCCCCACATATCTTGGACGCGAGCGCGCCGGCCGCCTTCGCGGCGGCGACCATTCGGTCGATCCCGGGAGTCGTCACCCCCTCCGCCAGCCGCTTGCGAGACTCCCACTCCAGGGCAAGCAGCTCGGCAAATCGATCTATATCGAAGGCCTTCAGTGCCACGCGCATCTCCTCCGCCACCCGCTGTATCTCCCTCATGTTATCCCGGGAGCCGGGGGCGTCATCGATGTACCGTTTCAGCATGTTCCAGTTGCTGGTGCCGGAGAAGTGCGTCTCCCCCGTAAAGGTCAGCACAATCCGCTCCTCAAGCTGTTGCAGCCTCTCTTCCTCCACGACCAGCTGCTCCCGCTTCCAGCCCGCGGCGTCGAAATGGAAGGCGTTGACTCCGCCGTAGAGTGCCGCCAGGTAGTCCTGCTTTCCGGTCGGCACCCCGATAGACTGTGCCTCGACGTTCGCACCGTAATCCACGAAGAGCTCTGGGGCCATGTTGGTCCCGTTGATCCGGTCCAAGGCTCCGGACAGCGCAATGAGCAAGGAGGAAGATGCACCCAGCCCGGAACCGTGCGGCGGGCGGTTGTTCGTCGTCACGTTCACGCCTGTCTTCGGCGGGTAGAACTTGACGACTTGCGCCACAAAGCCCAACTCCCGATCCGTCGGCAGCTCCGCGACCGAGGGCGCTGTCAGCTCCTGGCCTGTGTCCACCGAGGTCAACTGGACCCGGACATCATCCCGGGTCTCGATCCGCACCTCGCTCCACAGGTCGATGGCCGCGTTATTGGTGACACCGCCATCCAGGAACAGATAGAGCGGATACAGGTCGAGCGTCCCGCCAGACAGATCAATGCGGCTGGGGGCAGTGGCGGCCACGATCATGACCGGCCTCCTCCCGAGAAAGGATGCAGCGCCCGCCAGAAACGGGCGCCTATGTCGAGTATAGCCTCCAGATGGGGTTGTCGTCAACCCGGGGCAGGCCGCCAGGGCCTTGCCAGGCGGGGCTCGGTCGTACTAAGATAGAGAGTCAACGGGCACAAGCCATTCCCCAAGGGGGGTGTGCTGGGCCCAGAAGAGCCGTCGGAGGTTAACCATGGCAGAGCAGTCCACATGGCGGAACAAGGTCGGCCTCGCCGAGATGCTGAAGGGCGGGGTCATCATGGACGTTATCGATGCCGAGCAAGCGAAGATCGCGGAGGAGGCGGGCGCGGTCGCCGTGATGGCGTTGGAGCGAGTGCCCGCGGACATCCGGGCGCAGGGCGGCGTCGCGCGGATGGCCGACCCGGTCAAGATCAAGGAGATCATGGGCACCGTCACCATCCCGGTGATGGCGAAAGTGCGCATCGGGCACTTCGCCGAGGCCCAGGTGCTGGAGGCCCTAGGCGTGGATTTCATCGACGAGAGCGAGGTCCTCACTCCTGCCGACGAGCAGTTCCATGTCGATAAGCACGCATACAAGGTGCCCTTCGTATGCGGCTGTCGCAACTTGGGAGAGGCGCTCCGTCGCATCGGCGAGGGTGCGGCCATGATCCGCACGAAGGGAGAGGCGGGCAGCGGGAATGTGGTGGAGGCAGTGCGCCACATGCGTCTCGTGCAGTCTGAGATCCGGCGCCTCGCCGGTCTGCGGCACGAGGAACTCATGGCCGCGGCGAAAGATCTCGGCGCTCCTTACGCCCAGGTCTGCGAGGTCGCTCGCGCGGGCAAGCTGCCTGTGCCCAATTTCGCCGCCGGCGGCCTAGCCACCCCGGCCGACGCCGCCCTGCTCATGCAGTTGGGGGCCGAGGCCGTCTTCGTGGGGTCCGGCATCTTCAAATCGAAGGACCCCGTGGGCCGGGCTCGCGCCATCGTCGAAGCTACCACCTATTACGACAAGCCGGAAGTCGTGGCCCGGGTTTCGGAAGGAATCGGAGAAGCGATGCCGGGGCTCGATATCGCCAAGCTGGACGAGAAGGAGCTGCTGCAGACCCGCGGCTGGTAGCACGGCGCGAGGGTGCTGTCTCGCTGCGACGGCCTGCGGACTTTCTCATGCTGCCGCCCGGCTTTCAGTTAGCAGGCATCGCTTCCGTGCTATGTCGGGATCCCACACGATACGCATTTGTCGCCGCGAGCTAGGCTGAGGGAGCGGATATTGGCGGTTGGCGTGCTGGCAGTCCAAGGAGCGGTGCGAGAGCATCTGGAGGCCCTGCGGCGCCTGGGGATAGAGGCGGGGCCCGTGCGCACGGCGGAGGAGATCGCCGTGTGCGAGGCGCTGATCTTGCCCGGTGGCGAAAGCACTACCATCGGCAAGCTTATGGACCGATATGGCCTGCTGCAACCGGTGACTGATTTCGTCGCCTCTGGCAAGCCACTGCTCGGGACATGCGCGGGCATGATACTTATGGCGAAGAAGATTGGCGCGGCCGCGGAGGACCAGCCGTCGCTTGCCGTCATGGACATCACCGTCGAGCGCAACGCCTTCGGCCGACAGACTGACAGCTTTGAGGCTGACCTCGAGGTGGAGGAGATCGACGGCCCGCCCATCCGGGCGGTGTTCATCCGTGCACCCATTATCATGGCGGTGGGGCCGGAGGTGCAGGTGCTGGCTAGGCACAACGGGCATGTTGTCGCGGCCCGCCAGGGCCGAATGCTGGCCCTCTCTTTTCATCCTGAACTGACTTCCGACCCTCGCATCCACCAGTACTTCTTGTCCATGCGGTGAGGCAGACGAAATGCTCAGAGCCATCGGCCGCCAGGTCTTTGCCGCCTTCGATTTTTTCGGCGACTGCGTCCTGTTGCTCGTCCGCTCGCTGTCCTACCTGGCCCGCGGACGGGTCGGCCTTCGCCGCACGGCCCAACAGATGGCCGTAGCCGGCAGCGGTTCCCTCCCGATCGTCCTTGTCACCCTCCTTTGTGTCGGGATGGCCTGGGGTTGGCACACGGCCGTCCTCATGGTTCGTTTCGGCGCCTCCAGCTATTTCGGTGGGGGGACCGCAGTCGCCATCGCCCGGGAACTGGGGCCCGCTCTGTGCGGAGTAGTGGTGGCGGCCCGCGTGGGATCGGCCTTCGCTGCCGAACTCGGGACGATGACCGTAACCGAGCAGGTGGACGCCCTTCGCGCCCTCGCGATTAGCCCCATCCGATTTCTCGTGCTCCCGCGCTTGCTGGCGTGTGTCATAATGCTCCCCATCCTCGCCGTCATCGCTGACGCGGCTGGCATCCTCGGCGCTTTCGCCGTCTCTGCGCACTTCGGCGTCAGCTCCGGCGAGTACATCGCTTCTGTCCAGCAGTGGCTCTCGCCCCGCGATCTCTACGGCGGAGTCGCCAAGACCGTAGTCTTCGGCCTCATCATCGCCCTGGTCGGCTGCCGGCAGGGTCTGCGCGCGACCGCTGGGGCCGCCGGGGTGGGTCGCGCCACTACCAGCGCCGTTGTCCTCAGCATCGTCCTGATCTATGCGGCTAACCTCTTGCTAACCGCCGCGATATTTCGCTAGTGACCATGAACGCCGCCACTTCGCCCATTCGGCTCGAGAGACTAAGCTACGTGGTCGACAGCGTCCGCGTGCTTGACGACATCGATCTCAGGGTTCAGCCGGGAGAGATCGTGGGGGTGATGGGGCGCAGCGGGACCGGAAAGACGACCCTCCTGCGCCTCATAATGGGACTCATCGCGCCGACTGCCGGCCGCGTCTACATCAACGGTACGGACATCACGGGGCTCGACGAGCCCGAGCTGGACGAGGTCCGCATCGACATGGGAATGGTCTTCCAGGGCGCGGCCCTTTTCGATTCCATGACGGTAGCCGAGAACATAGCGCTGCCCCTGGTGGAACATCGGCGGCGTGCGGGGGGAGACCGGGCCCGGTGGGTTGCGGAGCTGCTCGAGATGGTCGCCATGTCCGGCAGCGAAGATCGGTTGCCCGCGCAGTTGTCTGGCGGGATGCGGAAGCGCGTCGGAATCGCGCGCGCGCTGGCGCTGGAGCCCCACATAATGCTCTATGATGAGCCCACCGCGGGTCTCGATCCGATTTCGGCGGCCGCCATTGACAACTTGATCCAGCACCTCCGCGAGCGGGTCGGCGTCACTTCGATCATTGTCTCCCACGCCGTGCGGAGCCTTCGCCGCGTCTGCGACCGCGCCGCCGTGCTGCACGAGGGGCGGTTCCTGGCCCTCGCGCCCATCGTCGAGCTGGAGACCAGCTCTGACGCGGCCGTTAGGCAGTTTCTCTCCGGCGCTTCGGAGGGACCCATGACAGAGAGAGGCCAGCAGTAGAGAGGCCACCACTGACCAGGCGGAGGTAACCCGTGCGCACCGGCGCCGAAGTGAAGGTAGGCGTGATCCCTCTCCTCGCCATTGCT
>JAUVSA010000021.1 GCA_030597345.1 Bacillota bacterium | reverse complement strand
TGCGCGAACCCGGCGATTCTCGCGCCTTGCTGTGCAATCAGAATCTCCTCCTCTGCCAACGGCTGCCGCGCCAGCCGCTTCAGGTCAGAGAACCACTCCGCCCCGACTGGCGCGCAGTACGGCGCCGGCACGACTGTCTCGCTGTAGCACCGCGCCACCTCTCCTGCCATCCCAGCATCGAACTTCACGATCTCCATCTGCCCTAAATCCCCTGTCTGCGCTTGCCCTCAGCCCAACACCCAGACCGAAGACGGCCTCTTCGGAAACAGCGCCTTCAGCAGCACGCTCGCCTCCTCGCTCCTCGCGCTGCAGTCCGGGTAGACGCGGCTCAGCTCATCCACGGAGCGGCGCCCGAAGAGCACGTGGAGAAAGGTCAACCCAGGAAAGGCCGCTGACCCTCCCCCATCCGGCTGCTTCGGCATCCATCGTTCGACCTCGACCACACGGCCTCGCTGGAACGCAATGCGCACTCCGTCCCGGTAGAAGCTGAGCTTCAGCTCCCCCGTGTACCCGGGCGCCACGGACTCGGCCAGTCGCCGTTCGAGCATGGGCGCGATCCGTCTGATCAACGCTGGCACGTCCGCGACTCTGATATAGAACGCGTACGGCTCCCGCGTGCGCGGAAGGCGCCACGGAATGGCCTCGTAGGCCGGGTGCTCCGTCCCAAGCCAGAGGGCGAATGCGGTGAACCCCTTCTTCGCTCGCGCCGCGTGTTTCTCTCCCGTGGTCGCCAGGTAGCGCACCACGCTCGGCGTGACGGCCAGCCAGCTCACGTCGGCCTTCAGCTCGTAGGCAGACACGCCGATGTCGCTGCCCCACAGCCCGGTCGAGTGCGCCAGAAACCCCACTCGCTCCCCCCGGGCGCTCTCGATCACTCGCAGCGCTTGCCGCAGCGTCGCCTCGCTTCTCCGCCCGCTCAGCTCGTAGCGCCACACGGCGGGGGTCCGAACACACGACAGCAGATAGCGGTCCATGCCGTGGCGGTACGTCCGGGCGATGAACGGCAGGTCGGCCTCGGCAGCCGGCCGCACGCGGTACCGCTCCTTCTCGCCTTTCTTCAGCGCCGGAATGTCCGGCTTGAACCCCATGCGGCCGCCTCCGAGTTCGAGCGCCATCTCATAGTCGAACCGACGGTAGAAGTTGGGTATGCCGCCGATCGCCTGGAGCTGGTGATTCCGCCGCGCGCTCCATTCGTGGATCACATCGAACTGCGCCCGCACCAGGCCGCGCCTCCGGTACTCCGGCTTGGTCCCCACCAGTTCCAGCAGTCCGACGCCAAACCGCACGCCCTCATAGGACCAGGTCTGCGGGATCAGGCACATGGCCGATACTATCGCGCCTTTACTGATGTCCTCCACCACTGTGAAGTCGCTCGGCTTGAACGTTGGATGGTCGCCGGACATCAGGTCTCTCGTCCAGGCTGCCATCTCAGCCGGCGAGTCGTCGGACCCCGGCCCACAGAACACGTCGCAGTTGAACGCGGCCAGCGAGTCGGCGTCCCCTCGCGTCGCTCGTCGCAGGATCAGCCCGTCGCCAAGCTCTCGCAGCACTGTTCGCTTGTCCCTGGTCGTGTGCTTCATCCTCGGCTCCCTGGGGTGGGCGACCTCATCCCACCCGTCGCCTCGCTATGTCGCCTCGCTATCGCAGAAAACGGTCGTGTCGCTGCCCCAGAAAAGAGAAACACGCCTGCCTCTCGCCATCGGAGCATCACGATGGCACGAAGCAGGCGCGTCGAGGGCTGAGATCGCGTTTATCCTGCTGTCAACGTATCGTTTTGTCGCTGGTCAGCCGATCAGAGTCTACTCAACCTCAGATTCGTTGTCAACACCGGCGGCGGAGCATCTCTGGAGTTTCTCGCCACATCTCTCCGGAAATCCCTTCAGCAGGAGCCCGGATCATCTCGCCAGAAGGCCTACGAGAACCGATACTGCCCGCCAGCCGTCGGCGCGGCTGAGCCGCCGTTGCTCCCCGCACGCGGCAGCGGCGCTGCGTAGGCCGGGATTGTCAGACCTGGAAGGTGTCCATGACCTCGCAAGGAGAGCAGACTAACCCACTCCGGCGCTTGCTCTTGCTCAGCAGTTCAGAGAAGGTGGAGCTCGGCGTCGAAGCCACTCCAGCCGAGATCGCCCAGCAGCCCGAAATGTGGCGCGACACACCGCAGCGCTTCGGGGCGGCAGCTCCTGCCATTCGCGACTTGCTCGCCCAGATCGGTCTCCCGGGCGGCTCCTCGGAGATCGTCTTCGCAGGAGCCGGCACCTCCGACTTCGTCGGTCGCTGCGTGCAGGGACCTGTCACCGCGGCGCTGGGGACGCGGGGCATCGCCTGCCCCACGACCGACATCGTAACCCACCCCCAATACGCTTTCCCGGCCGACCGCCCGGCGCTTATGGTCTCCTTCGCTCGCTCCGGCAACAGCCCCGAAAGCGTCGCCGCCATGGAGGCCGTGCTCGCCGAGCGGCCGCAGGTCCGCCATCTCATCATCACCTGCAATGGAGAGGGTGAGCTCGCCCGCCGCGCCCGCGCCCTCGGCGATCGTGCCCACTGCCTCGTGCTCCACCCCCGCACCAACGACCGCGGCCTCGCCATGACCAGCTCCTTCACCTCCATGGTCGTCGCCGGCCTCGGCCTCGCCTACCTCGACCGCATTGACGAGTACGGCGACCTCGTAGATCGGCTCGCGACCGCCGCCGAGACGGTGCTCGACATCGCCCCCGCGGTCGCCGAATCCCTCCTCGAGCGAAAGCCCGAGCGCGCCTGCTTCCTCGGTTCCGGCGCGCTCTACGGCGCTGCCGTGGAGTCCCACCTCAAGCTCCAGGAGCTCACCGACGGAAACATCATCTGCCTCTGCGACACCTTCCTCGGCATCCGCCACGGCCCCCGCGCCGCCATTCACGACGACACTCTCGTGGTCTACTTCTTGTCCAACGACCCTTATGTCCGCCGCTATGAGCTCGACCTCATCCGCGGCAACCGCGAGCAGGGCAGCGGCCTCGCTCACGTCATCGTCGCCGACCGGCGGGAGGGGATCGCAGACCTTGCAGACCACGTGGTCGCCTTCGATCCGACCGGCGAGCTTGGCCTTCCCGACCACTCGCTGCCGCCAGTCGCCACGATCGTCGGCCAGCTCCTCGGCCTCTTCGCCTCCCTCGCGCACGGCCTCAAACCCGACGTGCCCAGCGCCGGCGGCGTCATCCACCGCGTCGTGCAGGGCGTAACTATCTATCCGCGGGAGCAGAGGGCAGGAGGATCCAGGCAGTTCTAGTCGACATGGACGGGCTCATCGTGGACACCGAGCCGATCCACTTCAAGGCATTCAAGACTATGATGCGGGACTACGGCCACGAGATCCCCGAGACCCTGATGGCCCAGTTCGTCGGCTACCCGGAGGCCGACAACATCCGGGACCTAAAGCGCATCTACAACATGGACACGCCCTCCGAGGAAATGGCCTCCCGCCGCGGCGCCATCTATCTGCAGCTTCTCAGGACTGCTCCGCTTCCAATCTTCCCCGGGTTCTGGGGGTTGAGCGAAGAAGTTCGCCGCCGAGGAATCAAGCGGGCGGTAGTCTCATCTGCGAACGGCGAGCAGGTGAAGATAGCGCTTCGCCGGCTCTTCGAGCAGCAGCCGGACAAGGGCTCGCCGGACGACTACTTCGACGGCATCGTCACCGGCGACGACATCACCCGCAACAAACCCGACCCCGACATCTATCTGCTGGCCGCCCAGCGACTGGGGATCCCACCGGCCGATTGCCTTGCCCTCGAAGACACCCCGCCCGGCGTCCAGTCCGCCGCCTCCGCCGGCATGACCGTGGTCGCCGTGCCAAACGAATACAGCCGGGGGCTGGAGTTTCCGGGGGCCGCCGCAACACTGGGTTCGCTCGAAGACGCCGTGGGTTACCTTGATGCCTGAGCTGGGAGGCCGACGCATACCCTCTATCGCCATCATCGGTGAGCTCAACCTCGATCTGATCGTCACCGGCGCTCCGCGACTCCCGGAGCCGGGTGAGGAGATCATCGTCGGCGGCATGGAGCTTACCCTCGGCTCCGCCTCCGCGATCATGGCCTGCCAATTCGCGGACCTCGGCGACGACGTTCTCTTCATCAGCAAGGTCGGCGGCGACGACTTCGGTCGGCGAGCACTCGATTTCCTGCGCGCCAAGGGCGTCCCCACAGACGCCATTGCGGTGAACGACTCACTGGCCACCGGGCTGACCATCTCGGTCGCTCTCGACAGCGAACGTGCGCAGCTTACTGTCATGGGCTGCATCCAGGAGATGCGGCTTGACGATGTCGCCTTCTCCCTCCTGCGCGGCCGCCGGCACCTGCACGTCAGCTCCTTCTACCTCCAGCGCAACCTCCGCCCGGATGTGGCTCGCATCTTCGCCCGCGCCAAGGAGATGGGCCTGACGACCTCCCTCGACACCGGCTGGCCCCACGAAGGTGAGAGCACCCGCGATCCCGAGCCCGTCTACCCTCACCTCGACGTCTTCCTCCCTAACAAAGCTGAGGCCGTGCTGCTATCGGGGACTTCTACGGTCGAGGACGCCCTCATCGCCCTTGCGGAGCGTGTGCCGACCGTAGTTGTCAAGCTGGGTCCCGAGGGCGCAATCGCGCAGCGCGGCGGGGAAGTGGCGCGCCGCGGGGCCTTCGCCATAGACGTCGTGGACACAACGGGCGCGGGCGATTCCTTCAACGCCGGGTTCCTGCACGCCTACCTCTCAGGGGCTGACCTCACCGACTGCCTCGACCTCGGCAATGCCTGCGGCGCTCTGTCCACCCGCGCCGCGGGCGGCACAGCGTCACAACCGACTCTCGAAGAGGCGATGGAGTTCCTGACCACCGCGCCCCGGCGCGACGCGACCTGATCCCCGTACCACGCTACAGAGCCACCGCCACCGTCCCCGCCAAGATAAGCGCGGTGCCCGCTACCTTCCACTGCCATTCTCCCTTCTCTTTCAGCATCAGGTAGCTGAGGAGAAAACCGAAGATCAGGTTGACCCGCGTCACCGCCGTAACCCGGGTCACCGTATCGAGCCACAGCCCGTAGAAGAAGAACACGCCCGACACTACCGCGATCAAGGCCCGCGGCGCAAGCTGCCTCAGCTCGCGCGGCCACCTCACGTCTTCGCGCGTGGAACGGTGGGTGAAGGGGTACACGACCCCCAGCACCACCGCGGGCGACGCGGACATGAAGAACAGGAAGACCAGGGGATGCACCTGATTCACGCCATGCTTGGCGATGATGTTGACCAACGCGGTCAGCACTGCCCCCACCAGCCCGTATGCAGACACGCGGGAGGTCCGGTAGAAGAATGCCCCACCGGCGATGATGGCCAGCACGCCGACCCACACCATAGGGCCGAAGCGCTCCGGCAGCGTCGCCGGCGCGAGCAGCAGCGTGAACAGCGGCGCCGTGTTGTACATCGCGTACGTCGAGAAGTAGTCCCGCTTCACCCCGTGCATGATCGTAACCCACCGGACTGCCTGCAGCACGCCGATTGCAGCTATCAGCAGCCAGAAATCCGCGCTCGCGGGTACGCCGCGGATCATCAGGAATGGCACTAGCAGAAGGCCCGTCTGGACCACGCGCATGAGCAGACTCATGCGCAGCGGGGGAATACTCTGGACCACCCGCTTCGACAGGGCCGTCCACAGAGCGTTGCCAAGCGCGGCCCCGACGCAGACTGCTATCCACATGGCGGCCCGGCGTCCCCACCCGATTTCGTGCTCTTGACCCTCAAGCTCGCGGCCCCTGTCGCCTTGCTTGACGCAGGCGCAGTTTACCCGAACTCCCAGAGGCGCGTCAAAGACCCTCTCGCCGACCGATGCCCGGCCGCTGTTGCCGGCCCGACGAATCTGAGCTAGAATCTCCGCATCACGGGCGCCGGGAGAGGGCCATAATGGAAGTGATCCTTCTGATCGTCGGACTGCTGGTCGGCGCGCTGCTGGGCTGGCTGTGGGCCAATCGCAAGCTCTTCGGCCATTTCCAGGAGGAGCGCGAGCGCCGCGTCGAGGCCGAGACACGCCTCGCCGAGATCGAAAAGCAGCGAGAGGCAGAGCGTTCCCTCGTCGAAGAGGCGAAGGCTCAACTCGGCGATACCTTCAAGGCACTCTCCTCTGATGCCCTCCGCAGCAACTCCCAGGCCTTCGTGGACTCCGCGAAGCAGACACTCGAGCCCCTCCGCGAGGCACTGAGACGTTACGAGGATCACCTCCGCGAAATCGAGGGCCAGCGCCAGCGCGCCTATGGCAGCCTGGAAGAGCAGCTCAAGAGCCTCCTCGCAAGTGAGCAGCAGCTCCAGCGGGAGACGGGCAACCTCGTGAATGCCCTGCGGAGGCCCCAGGTCCGGGGCCGCTGGGGCGAGCTAACGCTCCGCCGAGCAGTGGAGCTCGCCGGAATGACTGAGCACGTGGACTACTCGGAGCAAGTCACTGTAGAGAGCGACGAGGGACGCCTCCGCCCGGACATGGTCGTTCACCTGCCCGCCGGCCGCCAGGTGGTGGTCGACTCCAAGGTGTCTCTGGACGCATACCTGAACGCGATGGAGGCGCCTGACGAAGAGAAGCGCGCCGCCTATCTCACCGATCACTGCCGCCAGATGCGCGATCACATCAGGGCGCTCTCCGCCAAGTCGTACTGGCAGCAGTTCGAGCCAACCCCGGAATTCGTCGTGATGTTCGTGCCTGGCGAGTCGTTCCTCTACGCCGCCTGCGCCGTCGACGGCACGCTTATCGAGCAGGCCATGCAGGAGGGAGTCGTCCTGGCCAGTCCGACCACCTTGGTCGCGCTCCTCCGCGCGGTCGCCTACGGCTGGCGCCAGGAGCAGATCGCCAAAAGCGCCCAGGAAGTGAGCGAGCTCGGGAGCGACCTCTACGACCGGATACGCACCTTCGTCGGCCACCTCGCCGACGTCGGCAAGAACCTCGACCGCGCCACCGAGGCCTTCAACCGCTCGGTCGGCTCGCTTGAGAGCCGCATCCTCCCCTCCGCCCGCCGCTTCCGCGAGCTCGGTGCCGCGGCCGGCGACGAGATCCCCGAGCTCGATCCCATCGACACCCGCTCCCGGCGCCTCAGCGCGCCGGAGGCCTCCGACCACCAGGACGAGCCGCCCCTGTAGGGCGGCCATTCCCTTGGGCGAGTCCCGGGTCAGCCCATGCCCGCCGGCCGTTCGTTCCTCGTATCATGAGCGAGGTTACCAAGAAGAGGTGTAGGGAGGGGGCTTCGCGGGACTGAGCGCCGGCACCTCCCGCCAAAGCTGCTGCCCGGCGGGTACCCGCCGGGCAGCCAATCCGCGTAATCCGCGGTTCCATGCTCGCCGACGTTACCTACTTCTCGAAATCAACCCCGATCTCGCTAGCTAATCCCAGGATGTACTCCCGCGCCCGGTCGTACTCCTCCGCCGTCGGAAGATGCTCCAGCAGCACCGGCGGCTGCTGCGGCAGCTTCTGGATCTCCAGCAAGTAGGTCCTCAGGTCGAACGCGCCCGTGCCCACGAGCACCTCATCCAGGTGGACCGTGAGCGCGTCTCCATCCATCCTGATGTCCTTCAGGTGGCACGATGCTACGGACGGCCCGAGCTTCTCGAAGCACTCCTCGATCACCGCCGTGATGTTGAAGTAGCGATCCGTGCCATTGATCACGTTGACTGCGTCCATATGCACCCCGAACGCCGACCGATCGATCGCCTCGATCAGCCTCACGTATGAGTCCGTGCTGTCCGGAATGCAGAAGGGCATCATCTCATAGGTGAGCTTCGCCTCTTTCGGCTTGACCGCGTCGATGATCTCCTTCGCGGTGCCGACCGCCAGATCGAACGCCTCCTGTGACAGGTTGTCCAGGTGCGCCCCTGCCCAGTTGTCCAGGCCGAAGGACCCACCGATGTTGACCACGCACTGCGCGCCCACCCCCTCCGCCAGCGCCAGCCCCTTCTTCATCGCCTCGATGTTGGCCTTGCGCTTCCGCTCATCCGGGTCCATCAGGTTGTTCCAGACACCCACCTCCGCGATCATCACGTCGTGCTTCGCATACGCCTCCCGGATCGCCCGGACTCGATCTCCATCATCCAAGCTCACCGGCGGACAGAAAGCCGCGCGATAGCCCAACTCGCGATGCGCCTTTGCCAGCTCCTCTGGATCATCAGAACCGACGAACACTTGTCCTCCAAGTCTCATATCCACTACCTCCTGGGCCAGAGTCTTTCCCCATTCTACTGCCAATCCCTACCACTAAGTCCCTGTGCCGTAACTCTCAAGAGTG
The DNA here is from genome assembly GCA_030597345.1 of Bacillota bacterium. Classification (GTDB taxonomy): domain Bacteria; phylum Armatimonadota; class Hebobacteria; order Hebobacterales; family Hebobacteraceae; genus JAUVSA01. The sequence continues at coordinate 6,481 of JAUVSA010000021.1, read as the reverse complement.
GACGAAGTTGTAACTCCAAAGGTGAACAGTAGAGCAGATATCACCGGAGAAGGGACCGGAATGGCGTTCTTGCGGCAAGAGGCGAGAGTGATTGAGAGGTCCAGGATCGTTGGGATGGCGGAGCAGGAGTCCGTGACGGAGGCGGGGCGGCGGTATGGGTGTTCGCGCACGACGGTGTACAAGCTGCTTGCCCGCTACCAGGAAGGGGGGCTGATGGGGCTGGGGAATCGCTCCCGGGGTCCCCGGGAGCCGATCCCGGAGGAGGTGGTGTGCCGCTCCGCGGCCACTTCGCCTGGTCGTTGCTCGACAACTTCCAGTGGTCACTGGGATTCAGCAAGCGGTTCGGCATCATCCGCGTGGACTGCGACGCACTTGAGCGCACCATCAAGTGCAGCGAAGGTGGTACGCAGGTGTCGCTCGGACGAGCGCAGTGGAGACCGGCTAGGTCGCATTTGGCTGAATCCCTCGATCTTCAGATCGGGAGATGCGTGGCCGGGGGCCGCTGTCGCCTTTCCTCGCGGTATCGGCCGGGCGTAGCCGCGTAATGCTTGAGGAAGTACCGGTGCAGATGGCTTCCATCCACGAAGCCTGCCTGACCGGCGATGCCATCCGTCGTGCCATCTGTGGTAAGCAGCAGGTGCGCGGCGAACGCGAGACGAGTTCTGAGGCGGTACTTCCCAAAGCTCAGGCCCATGGTCTGTCGAAAGACGCGGCTAAACTGAGCCGGGCTCAGACGGCACGCCGAGGCTGCCTCGGGGATGGTGATCCTGTCCTCAGGATGGGCGTGGACCGCTTTCAGTGCGGGCATGATGCGAGCGAGGTGATGGGAGTCGGCCTGGAGCGGACGGTCGGGGAGCCCACGCGGTTGCCAGTCGCGGGATATGGTGAAGAGTAGGCGGCTGAGTCCGATACGCATGGCAGTCTCCCAACCTGGACTCCTCTCTTCGATCTCTCTGTGTAGCTCCCAGCCGATTGCGATGACTGTCTTTCGCATCTGCTCTGTGGTGACCGTTGGTCTCTGGCTAGGCGGGCACGAGAAGATGTCCAGCCATGGGCGGTTGCGGAGTACGCCTTCCTCGAGGAAGTCGGGGAGGAAGACGACGGCCACGCGCTGGTTGTCACGCCCGATGACCCGCCACCAGTGCGGCTCCCACATAGGGATGAACCAGGCATCGCCCGGCGCTGCCAACATGATGTGGTGCTCGATGCCCACCTCGATGGCGCCCGTCAAGAGAATGCCCACCTCGAGGCCATCGTGGATGCTAACGCGCTCACCAGAGGAGTCTGGTTGCGTGCGGGTCCGAGCGGTGAACGGCCGCGTCGCAGAGAGCTGGAAGTCCCAACCAGCAGCCCCAACGATCCACTCAGCGCCCGTCTCCAGTCTACGTGTCGAGCGTGTCATGATTGGAATATACTACAACTTGAGCAATTCGTCCAGCCGCCGCGACGGGAAAATCTGGTACACTATGCGAGCGAGAAGAGATCAGCGCTCGGTGGGCGGGGCGCCCAGAGAGCTGCGGGGCCCCGAAGATATGAGTCGAACATACATCTCCGCCAGCGTTTCAGAGAGAGCCATAAGGGGTTCCGGTTCCGGGCCTCAGCAAAGTGCAGAGGGGGTAAGCTCGGCACGATCCCTGGAGCCGGGGCCCTATATGGTGGCCGCCGACCACGGTGGTTCGTCCGCTGTGCGACGTGCGAATCAACTCCTCAACGCAGCGCGATACTCGCGAAGCTGACGCACGACTGGGTCTGGGATTCGGCCGCCTGTTGGTAGTCGAGCACACGGCCCTCCTCGATCGGCACCGCGCGCAGCAGCGCGTAGATCGCCGGGAAGCCGCAGACATTGTAACGGTCCTGCTCCTCCGCGAGGGTCTGGTGGAGACCAGTCGCGTCCCCTGCCTGTGTCCTCTCGAGCAGCGCCATATCGTGTCTGCGCGCGAGGTCGAGGTGGGCCTGCGCCAGAGGAGGGGGCTGGCCAAAGCGGGCGCCGATGTGGCTCAGATCGGCAGAGGCGATCACAGCGATTGACCGCGGATCTTCCCCCAGCGTGCGACACAGCAGATCAAGGAACTCGTTTGCCGGTCCGGACTGCGCCGGGTCCAGGAACTCCCCATCCTTGCGGTGATAGGCTCCGCAAAGGATCGGCACGATTCTGGGCGGATCATCTTCGTCTCGGTAGAGATAATGCAGCAGCACTGCCTGGAACTCGATGGAATGCTCGTCACGGTGGGCGAACTCATCGGCCAAGAGGTCGAAACCCGCGGCATCCACAAGTTGGTCGACAACGCGCGGGTCAGTTTCCAGCGCGCCGAAAGGAGTCTCATACGGCTTGCGCGTCAGGCTGAAGGGCCCGCCGCTGGAGTGCGAGATGCCGAGTATGACCACGACGTCGGGTCGGCTGGTACGGCCGAGGAGGGCGTAGGCCGCCGCGTAGCACTGCGCCGCCGCGTTCATGTCGTAGTGGGGCGCGATCAGCACTGGGCGCTGGGGGTCCAAGCTGAAGTCCTCTGGCACGCGCGCGCCGTTCAGGCGCGGCTCCCAAGAGCCGACGAAGGCAGCGGCGGTCTCCTCGTACGACCGGCCAACATGCGCACCGGCACGAGTCGGTCGGGCACGGAAATCCGCCTCGGCCTGGGCCTTGTGCTGCCGGAACCGTTCGGTCTCAAGGAAGAGGGCCTCGTCGAGCTGCCCGAGCAGCTTATTGATGTTGTCGGTGGTCAAGAGCGTCCCGAATCGGCGGACGTACGCTACCTGCGCCTCGCGCACGGTTCGCGAACCATCGAGCTGGCTCAGCAGAAAAGCGATATCCGCTGGGACGACCATTTCCCGCGCTGATAGCCGGTGTGGGTCGCGGAGGAGGAAGTGCTGTCCGCCGTGGGCTTGCACGGGGATCATGTCCAGGGGTCGTAGTTTCGGCCGTTCGTCAGACATTGGCGAGTCCTGCCAGTAGTCGCTCCTGCAATTCTACCACGTCGCAGTGACGACTCCTCCCTGTGACTCCGGCGGGAGGGCCGCGTTGACACAGGCCTGGGCGGTGTGATATTGTCCACAGGTACGCCGGCGTAGCTCAGTGGCAGAGCAGCGGTTTCGTAAACCGCCGGTCGTCGGTTCGAGTCCGACCGCCGGCTGTTCTCGGATGTCCGACGAACGGCAACGCGAGTGGAGTCCGACGGCCGTAGTCCTTGCCTAACGGTCACATGAGGACATGGCCTAGCAGGAGGACGCGCGGGGGATGAAAGACGCGAAGGCGAGCTCAGGCCGAAGCCGTTTTGGACCTGAGATCCCGCTCATCGATCTGCGGCAGCAACACCGCGCGCTACAGCCGAAGATGTTCGCCGCGCTGCGACAGGTCTTCGATAGCTCAGTATTCGTCATGGGCCCCAATGTGCGCGCCTTCGAAGAGGAGATGGCGCGCTTCTGCGAAGTGAAGCATGCGGTGGGAGTGGCATCGGGGACAGACGCGCTAATGCTTTCGCTCGCCGCGTTGGGGATCAAGCACGGCGATGAAGTGCTAGTACCATCTTTCACGTACACCGCGACAGCAGCTGCGGTGTGTCACCTTGGGGCGCGGCCTGTATTCGTGGACTGCCTACCGCACGGTTTCAACCTGGACCCGGCCGACGCGCAGCGCAGGATAACGGCCCGCACCCGCGCCATCATCCCGGTGCACCTCTACGGAGAAGCAGCAGCCATGGCGGAGATCCTGGCGCTGGCTCAGCACCATGACCTATATGTGGTGGAGGACGTTGCCCAGGCGGCGGGCGGCCGCTGGGAAGGGAAGATGCTGGGCACGCTGGGGCACACTGGGTGCTTCAGCTTCTATCCTACGAAGAACCTGGCCGGGTGCGGGGAGGGGGGAATGGTCACCACCAACGACGATGACGTGGCCGATCGTGTTCGCTTGCTCAGGCAGCAGGGCGACGCTGCGGCGGTAGGAGGGTCGAAGTACGCCCACCCGGCGGTTGGCTACAACAGCCGACTGGACGAGCTGCAAGCGGCAATCCTGCGGACGAAGCTGCCGCACCTGGAGTCGTGGAACGGGTTTCGGCAAGAGCACGCGAGGCAGTACTGTTCCCGCCTCAAGGACTCCGGCATCGGCCTGCCGGCACTGAGCCGGGATGGCTCACATGTGTACTGTCTCTTCACGCTGCGCTGCGCGCAGAGAGATGAGGTCAAGGGACACCTTCGGGAGCGCAGCATAGGGACCGAGATCTATTACCCGCTGCCCCTGCACCTTCAGGAAGCGTATCGATATCTCGGCTACCAGGAGGGAGACCTGCCCGTCTCCGAGACGCTGTCCGCGCAGGTGCTCTCAATCCCCGTCTATCCCGAACTCACCAGCGAACAGGTCGATCGCGTTTCGGAGGCGATTCTGGAATTCGTGCATGGCCGCGCTCGGATAGAAACGGAGGAAGCCATTGGGCGTTAGCTATGATGTGAAGGACCCCGGCCTGGCAGAGGCGGGCGGCCTTCGTGTGGAGTACGCAGGCCAGCATATGCCTGTGCTGCGGGGTCTCAGAGAGAGATTCGCGAAGGAGAAGCCGTTGACAGGCGTGCGCTTGGGCGCCTGCTTGCACGTCACGACAGAGACGGCGAATCTGATGCAGCTCCTGAAGGCCGGTGGGGCTGAAGTGGCGCTGTGCGCATCCAACCCTTTGAGCACTCAAGACGATGCTGCCGCGTGGATAGCGTCCGAGCTTGGCGTTCCGACCTTCGCTGTGCGCGGGGAGGACCACGATACCTACTACCAGCACATGGAAGCGGTGATCGCCGCTGAGCCCCAGATCACCATGGATGATGGGTGCGACCTGGTTTTCACGATCCACGACAAGCACCGGGATATGTTGCCTAACATGCTGGGGGGACTGGAGGAGACGACGACCGGAGTGATCCGCCTGCGCGCCATGGAGAAGAAGGGCGCGCTGAGCTACCCCGTCATTGCGGTCAACGACGCGGACACCAAGCACCTCTTTGACAATCGCTACGGAACCGGGCAGAGCACAGTTGATGGGATCGTCCGGGCGACCAACCTGCTGCTGGCCGGGTGCAAGTTCGTGGTGTGTGGGTACGGGTGGTGTGGCCGCGGGGTGGCGATGCGGGCGCGGGGCATGGGGGCAGTGGTTGCGGTCTGCGAAGTGGATCCCGTGCGAGCCCTAGAGGCCGCGATGGATGGATACCTGGTGATGCCTCTGAGGGAGGCGGCGCGCTGGGGCAAGGTGTTCGTCACTCTGACCGGGGACTGCTCGGTCCTCCGGCGGGAGCACTTCGAGGTCATGACGGACGGGGCGATTCTGTGCAACTCCGGCCACTTCGATGTCGAGATTGACATCCCGGCGCTGCGCGAGATGGCGGAGTCCGAGCGGCGGGTGAGACCGGTGGTGGGCGAGTGCATGGTGCCGGACGGGCGGCGCCTGTATCTGCTGGCGGAGGGGCGTCTCGTTAACCTCGCCGCCGCGGAGGGACATCCTGCCAGCGTCATGGACATGAGCTTTGCCAACCAGGCGCTGTGCGCGGCGTATCTCGCGAAGAACGGGCGGAGCATGCAGAAGCAGGTCTACCCGGTGCCCCGCGAGATCGATGCAGAGGTGGCCCGCCTCAAGCTCGCCGCGATGGACATCGAAATCGATACCCTTACGCCGGAACAGCGGCGGTACTTGGCTGACTACCAGGCGGGGACCTAGCGGCACTCCCGCTTCAGTGGCGAGGGCCATGCACGCGCTGGATGCCTCAACCGGGCCCCTCCAGCCGATCGCAATCGCGCTTGTGGTCGGCCTTTCGTTCCTCATCCCGTTTGCGACACCGTATCTGATACGTGGTCGCCTCCGCAGAGAGGCGCGGATTGGCCCCGAGCTCTCTACCAGGCAGCGAGGTCAGTGGGTGTTGTCCGGAGTGAGCGTCTCCCTGGCTCTTACGCTGCCTCTTCTCCTCCTCGGCGGCCACTTCCCCGAACTGCGCGCTGCCGCGCTGGTCGCTGCGTTGGCCGCGTTCGGCGGGATGCTGAACGATGTGATCGGGCTGCCTCGAATCGTGCAAATCGTTCTCGCCGTCGCCATCGCATGGATCGCGGTATCGCTCGGGATCGTTATGGATGAGATCAAGCCGCCGTTCACCACGCACATGACTGAGCTGGGCGTTTGGGCTGGCCCCGCCACCATGGCATGGATGCTGGCGGTCGCCTATGCCGTCGTATCTTGTCGTCGTCTCCCGCGGCTGACGGCCGGCATGGTGGCGATCATCTCCTTGACTTTCGCGGCTGCTGCGCTGATCGTCGGGCCGTCGCGATCGGCCCCTGCAGCCGGCCTCCTTGGGTTGGCGATGGCGGCGGTCGCGATCGGCGCTCTACGGTCCGACTTCCCGGAGATGGGAAGTGCGGCTCACTGGTCGCTGGGCTTTGGGCTGGGAGCTATCACCATCATCGGAATGCTGCAGAACACGGCATCCCTGGTGCTCGGGGTGCCTCTGCTCGCGCCCGGCGTCCCCC
>JAUVSA010000308.1 GCA_030597345.1 Bacillota bacterium | reverse complement strand
TGACGGCGAGCGCCAATGACATCGGGTCGTCGTCTCCGGGGAAGAGCACACTGCGCCCCATCAGCGCACCCCGCACATTAGTCCGCGCCCGAACCGCGTCCGTGAGCTGCACCAGCATCGGCGTGGGATCATCCGCTATACCCCCCGCCACTACCAGCAGCGGCAGCGTGGTGCTGCGAGCGACCCGTTCGAACCCCTCGCAGTATGGCACCTCGAGCCACAGGCCGCGCGAAGAATCGCCCAGAGCGGAGGCCACCCCGATCACCCGCACTACATCGGCAACCGAGCGCCGGAGACGCAGCCGCCCGTTCACCTTCGCAACCGGGACCGGCTCTATGAATATCGGAAGCCCCCGCTCATTGCTGGCCGAGACCGCGCGCGCGCAATACTCCAGCGTCCGGTTGGTCAGCTCCGGCTCTTCCGGGCAGATTCGCACGACCGCCTTCCCGCCGTCCAGGTTCAGATCGTCCAGAGACTCGGGAGTGAAACAGGTCAGACGGTCATCGGTCTCCCACACCGACCCCGCCAGCCCCGAGCGATTCATGGAACCGATCAGCACCCGCTGATCGAGGAAGCTCGGGCCTCCAGCCTCCCGCACCAGCGCGTTTATGATCAGCAGATCCTCCATGATGTCGGTGCTCGCTATCACGCCGTCCACTCCCGGCACCGTGATGATGCGTAGAATGCGCCCCAGGTACTGCTGCCTGTCCCCCATCCCGATGGGGTTCTCTCCCACCGCCGTCAGCATCCGAGCCGGGTGGTCGGCGGCCAGCAGCACCAGCCGTCCCTCCGGCGCCAGGTCCGCACGCCGCTTTCGCCGCGCCGCCTCCTGCAGGATGACCTGGGGCCGACGAACTCGCACCTCCGTAACGCGATCGAAGACGGCCATCGGGAAGAAGGCGGCCAGCTCGAAAACGTACTCCTCTAGGTTGTATGAAATCATGTTGAGAACACCTCCGTATTCACAATATGCGGCCGTCGTTCGCCACCCGATCCCGCAAGCGCACTGCCAACCACCATCTTCTCCGCGCCGGCGCGGGTAACGGCCACCGTTTCCTCCGCAATCGGGCGCGCGGCAAAGATTCTAGGCACTGCCACCCCGAGATCAACCACCCCCAACTCAACCACTCCGCTGTCAACGCCCCCCGGCAAGCGAACTGCCAAGGGGGCGCAGTGCCCTGCCCTCCCGCCCGCCGTCCCCGCCCCACACTGCTAACTTCGGCGAACCGGGCTGAACTCCTCGTCCGGCCTCCCCCGCTGCGCTGGCTCGACAAAGCCAACAGCCGCTTACACCTATCTCCCTCCCCGGTACTATCTCTCTCCCCAGTACTATCTCTCTCCCCAGTAATCGATCGGCCCCCAGCCGCGGAGGCCGACCGCAGTCCCTCCCGTATTCCGCCGCGCGGAAGCCGCGGCCTATGCCCTGAAACTCAGCGCCCTACAGCCGCGCCCACGCCTGTGTCAGCGTCCGCTTCGCGTTTGCGATCACCAGCTCCGGCCTCTCGCCCTCGAGCGGCCGCACCTCGAAGCTCATCACCGGCATCGTGGTCGGCGTATTCCGCTTGAAGTATCCCCCGTAGACGAGGGCCTCCAGGAATCGCTTCAGCTCCTCCACGCCGACCTCCCCTCCCGGAATCCCGAAGCGCGGGTGGAGGTCCCCGTACGCGGCATGACTCTCATCTCCCACGACGCAGTTGCCGATATGCACGTGGATCAGATGATCCACCGCCGCCAGCACCATCTCCTCCACGCTCTCCCGCAGCAGCGCCTGATGGCTCAGGTCAATCGTCAGCCCGAAGTTGCTGTACTCCCCTCTGATCCTCTCCGCGATCTCCGCCGCCTCCTTCGTCGGCCCCACCAGCATCCGCTTGTCCACATCGCGGTCGAAGTTCTCCAGCGAGATCGCCAGCATCCGCACCTCCGCCTTCTCTTGCGCATCCACACAGAGCTGCTTCAGCGAATCGATCAGCGCCTCCGTCGCCTCCCCCCGCGCTGATCCCCCCGGGTCCGCCCCGCTCGTCACCGCGAAGATGGATGCCCCCAGCTCGTACGCCTCATCGATCAGCGCCTTGCACCCGTCTATCGCCTTCTGGCGGCCGCTCCCATCGGTATCGCACAGGCTCAGGCCCTGCTGCAGCAGCGCCGGCTGCGCCGCAAAGACCACCTCCATCCCCGCCACAGCCAGCATCTCTGCCGCCTCCGCCCGGACCTTCCCGTCTTTGATCCAGCTCACCTCCACCGCGGAGAAGAACGGGTCCGTCGCAATCTCGGACAGCGTCTCCAGTATCGGCCCCTCCCCCTTCATCACCGCGGGGAAAGCCATCGGGTGGATGATTCCCACGAGACAGTGCGCAGCTATCGGATCTTGCATTTGCTCCTCACTTTTGCACCCTCCGCCCCTCCCCCACTTCTCCCGCGCTCGACCGAGCCGCACCCTCTCCCCGCCTGATCGAACCCGGCTCGGCTATCTTACCAGCCTCCCAGAACCACTGTCAACGCGCCCCGCCGATGCAGCGCTCTCATCCCCCGCACGCGCGACGCCCACCACGGCCGCATCTTCGTAGCCCACCCCTGCTCTAGCAGGGGTGGGACCTTACTTCAATGGGTAGGGCAGGCCTGTCCTGAGCCTGTCGAAGGAAGCTTGCTTGCCCGGGCCTTGCCGCAGGGCATCCTGCCCTTTCCCTCCGCCGTATCCCCGTAGCCTACCCCTGCCCCAGCAGGGGTGGGGCCGTCCGGTGTCTCGGGCCTTCAGGCCCGAAACCACCCCAAAACCCCCTAACCCCTCACCACGAAAACCCAGCAATTACCTGCCCTTGCCGCCGCTCCTCTTGACACCGCATGGTAT
>JAUVSA010000111.1 GCA_030597345.1 Bacillota bacterium | reverse complement strand
GGCCCGCGAAGACGAGGAGTGCCAGCGCGAGCTCGCCACATACCTTCACCACTACGCGGGCCGGCCGACTCCGCTCTACTTCTCTCGCCGGCTTACCGAGCACTGCCGCGGGGCGAAGATCTATCTGAAGCGCGAGGATCTCGCGCACACGGGCTCCCACAAGATCAACAACGCGGTCGGTCAGGCGCTGCTGGCGCGGCGCATGGGACGCGCCAAGCTCATGGCGGAGACCGGGGCCGGCCAGCATGGGGTCGCCACCGCGACGGTGGCGGCGCTTTTCGGGATGGCGTGCGACATCTATATGGGCGAGGAAGACATGCGGCGACAGGCGCTCAACGTCTATCGCATGCGCCTCCTCGGTGCTGAAGTAATACGGATCGTTTCCGGAAGCCGCACTCTCAAGGACGCCATCAATGAGGCATTTCGCGTTTGGATGGCGACCGCGGAGACCACCTACTACCTGTTCGGAACCGCGGCCGGGCCGCACCCGTATCCGACCATGGTGCGGGACTTCCAGTCGGTGGTGGGCCGGGAGGCGAGGCGGCAAATCCTCGAACAGGAGGGCAAGCTGCCGGATCAGCTGGTGGCCTGCGTGGGCGGGGGCAGTAACGCGATCGGGCTCTTCCACCCGTTCCTGGGTGACGAAGTTGGGATGGTTGGCGTGGAGGCTGCGGGGCGGGGACTGGAGACGGGGGCGCACGCGGCCTCGCTGGCGGCCGGGTCGGCAGGCGTTCTTCACGGCGCGCGGACCAAGATTCTGCAGACCCCGGAGGGGCAGATTCGGACGACACACTCCATCGCCGCCGGGCTGGACTACCCGGGGGTGGGCCCGGAACACGCGCAGCTACAGGCGGCGGGTCGTGCGAGCTACGTGGCCGTGACTGACTCAGGGGCGCTGCAGGCATTCGAGGCTCTTAGCCGCCTGGAGGGCATCATGCCAGCTCTGGAGAGCGCACACGCGGTGGCCCACGCGATGGAGCTGGCAGCAGGGCTGCCGGCTGATTCGGTGGTGCTGGTCAACCTCTCGGGGCGGGGGGACAAGGACATGGCGGAGATCCAGCGGGTGCTGGCGGAGCGAGAAGAATGAGCCGCATCGGCGCCCGGTTCGACGCTCTTGCCCGGGCCGGGGACGGCGCCCTCATCGTCTTCGTAGTTGCGGGGCACCCGGATCCGGCGACGAGTGCAGAGCTTCTCCCTGCCATCGCCGATGCCGGCGCGGACATCATCGAGCTGGGCGTTCCCTTCTCCGACCCGCTGGCTGACGGGCCGGTGATCCAGGCCGCGTCTCAGCGGGCGCTCGCGGAGGGGGTCAGTCCGGTGCGGGTGCTGGAGATGGCAGCGGCCCTTCGCCGCGTTCGGGAGGTGCCTCTGGTGCTGATGACCTGCTACAACCCCATCTGCCAGTTCGGGCTGGAGGCATTCGCGGAGGAGAGCGCAGGAGCGGGAGTTGACGGCGTCATCGTCACCGATTTGCCGCCGGAGGAGGCCGCCGAGTGGGTGGATGTCGCGCGCTCCCATCGACTGGACACGGTCTTCCTGCTGGCGCCGACGAGTTCGCACACGCGCATCGAGAAAGTGGTTGACCTGGCAACGGGTTTTGTGTACTGTGTTTCGCGGATGGGCGTGACTGGGGCGCGGGACGAATTGCCGGAAGACCTCGCCCGTCTGGTGGGACGCATTCGCGGGCAGACCGCGAAGCCGGTGGCAGTAGGGTTCGGCATTTCTCGGCCGGACCACGTAGCGGGTGTGTGTCGGCTGACGGAGGGTGCGGTGGTCGGGAGCGCGATGGTCGCGCTAATGGACCGAGAGCAGAGCTCGGCGGGGCTTGCTCGGAAGGTCAAGGACTTTGTCGCCGAGCTAAAGGCGGCGACGCGAGGCACGCGGGGCGCAGACGCGAGTTAGCAGCAGAGAGCTAACCGCAGAGAGCTAACAGCAAAGAGCTATTGGGAGGGCCGGCGAGGCGGAAGCTGGCAAGGGGAAGTCGATGTTCTCGAGAATCGCCCTGGCAAAGATGATCGATTATTCCATTCTTCGCCCTGACTCCACCGAGGACGATACCCTGGCGTACTGCGATGAAGCGATCGAATACCACTTCGCGTGCGTCATGGTGCTGCCGTGCTGGTGCCAGGCTGCGGAGCGGCGGCTGCGGGGATCAGACATCAAGGTGGGAACGGTCATCGCTTACCCCTTCGGAGTCGTCCCGACGCCGGTGAAGGTCTACGAGGCTCGGCAGGCCATCGGGAACGGTGCCACAGAGCTGGACATTGTGGTCAACATCGCTGCCCTGAAGTCTCACGATTACGTCACGGTGCAGCAAGATATCGACGAAGTAGTGACTGTCGCAAACATCGCCGGCCTCACTGAGGACGGCGATGATATTTTGACGAAGGTGATCATTGAGGTCGGGCTCACCAGCCGAGACGAGCAGGCGAGAGTCTGCCGTATTGCGAACGCGGCGCGCGCCGACTTCATCAAGACCTGCACCGGCCGAGGACCCCGCGCAGTCACAGTACAGGACGTCAAGCACATCCGCCAGGCGGTGGGCAGGGAGATGGGAGTGAAGGCCGCGGGCGGGATTCGCACTTTGGAGCAAGCATCAGCGCTTATCAATGCGGGGGCCAACCGTATCGGCACCAGCACCGGGGTTGCCATCGTTTTGTCCTACGATCAGTCCCAAGGCGCCCTCACCGAGGAGGTCCTGCACTGACCGCCTCCTGCCGTGCGGGGGACGGAAGAGCGTAGCAGTCGTGAGGCGCGTCCGCGTATACCGAGTGTCTTCGCTAGTCATCCGCCAGCGTGATCTGGGCGAGGCGGATCGTGTCATCATCCTCTACACCGCGGAGCGGGGGAAGCTCTCGGCTGTTGCCAAGGGCGTCAAGCGCGGCCGCAGCAAGCTCGCCGGCGGCCTCCAGCTCTTCTCCCACGCGCAGGTTCAGCTCGCGGCCGGCCGTTCTCTCGAAGTGGCTACGCAAGTTCAGCCCATCGAACTGTTCTACCGGCTGCGGGAGGAGATGAGCCGCTACGTCTACGCCTGCTACGTTGCGGAGCTGCTCGACAACCTGGTGGATGAAGGGAGGAGCGATCGCGCCGTCTTCGACCTGCTTCTCGCGACCTTCCGCGCACTGGACGCGGGAGCTGATCCGCCGACGGTCGTGCACGCTTTCGAGCTGAGGCTTCTTTCCCGTCTCGGCTACGGCCCTGAGATTACCCATTGTGTCAACTGCCGCGCGCCAGCGAAGACGGCGAAGGCGGGTTTCTCGGTGCCGCAGGGCGGAGTGATCTGCGGGCGCTGCCTCTCCACCCACCGCGCGGTCGCTCTGGGGCCGGCCGCGCTTCGGGCGATGAGGGAGCTGGTGGAGCTGCCGGTGGAGCAGTTGGCGGCGCGCCGCCTCTCCAGCTCGGTCCGCGACGAGCTGGACCGTATCCTGCGGGCGTTCGTGGACTATCAGCTTTCGCGGCCGCTCCGCACGGTGCGGTTCCTGGTGCGCTGATTCTGGCGGGCTGATTCTGGCGGGCTGATTCTGGCGCGCCGACTGTTGGGTGCGAGGCCTGTCCGCCGGGGGCCACTTACGGGGGCGACTCAGATGAAGAATGCCGACATCGCCGCGGTGCTCTCTGAGACAGGGACTCTCCTGGAGATCAAGGGGGAGAACCCATTCAAGGTGCGCGCGTACGAGCGCGCGGCCGAGTCGATACGCAACCTAACGCAGGACGTCGCGGAGATCCGGGAGGCGGGGGATCTTCGTTCTCTGCCGAGCATTGGAGGGGGGATCGCGGACAAGATCGCGGAGCTGTTGGATACCGGGAAGTGCACCCACCATCAGGAGCTGCTGAGCGAGTTCCCGGAGACCGTCTTCGACATGCTGCGCATCCCCGGCGTCGGGCCCAAGACCGCAAAGACACTGATCGAGCGGGAGGGGATCGCGAGCGTCGAGCAACTCGAAAGCGCGGCGCGCGCGGGCCGGCTCCGCGAGCTGCCGGGGATGGGAGAGAAGACCGAGCAGGAGATTCTTCGCGGCATTGCCCACCTTCGCGAATACAGCAAGCGGACCAACCTCGGCCTCGCCTGGACCATCGCGGAGGGAATCATGGAGCAGCTCCGCGAAGATGCCCCGGTCGATGACATGGAGGCGGCCGGCAGCCTCAGACGGATGAAGGAGACGATCGGGGACATAGATATCCTCATCACGTCAGATCACCCGGAAGCAGTGATGGATCGTTTCGTCGGGCTGGACCTGGTGGCGGAGATCCTGGTGCACGGCGCGACGAAGTCGAGCGTGCTCACCGGGGCAGGCGTCCAGGCCGATCTGCGAGTGGTGCCGCCGGAGTCATTCGGCGCCGCGCTCCAGTACTTCACGGGCTCGAAGGAGCACAACGTCAGGCTGCGGGACCTGGCCGTTCGGAAGAAGATCAAGCTCAACGAGTACGGGGTCTTCCGGGTGAAGGGAGAGCGGGAGGAGCGCGTGGGCGGCCGCCTGGAAGAGGAGATGTACGATGCACTGGGGCTGCCCTTGATTCCGCCGGAGCTGCGAGAGGATCAGGGAGAGATCGAAGCCGCGAGGGACGGCCAGCTCCCCCAGTTGATCGAGGTCGGCGACATTCGCGGCGACCTGCAGATGCACAGCACCTGGAGCGACGGCGGGAGCACGATCGAGGAGATGGCGCGCGCCGCCAAGGCGCTGGGATACCGCTACATCGCCGTCACCGATCACTCACCCTCGCAGACGGTGGCCAACGGACTGTCCGTGGAGCGCCTCCGAGAGCGCCGCAAAGAGATTGCGGCCGCGCGCCGGGCGATACCGGGGATCGGCATCCTCGACGCCACGGAGGTGGACATCAAACGAGATGGCAGCCTGGACTACCCGGAGGAGGTGCTGGCGGAGCTCGACTTCGTGGTGGCCTCCGTGCATTCGGGATGGAAGATGGAGCGGGCGGCCATGACCGAGCGCATCATCAAGGCGATGGAGAACCCGCTCGTCGACGGCATCGCGCATCCGACCGGCCGGCTGATCGGGCAGCGGGAGCCATTCGAGGTAGACATGGAGGCGGTGCTGAAGGCGGCCGCCTCCCTCGGTGTGGCAATGGAGATCAACGCTCACCCGGACCGGCTGGATCTCAAGGATGTGCATGCCCGGCGCGCGAAGGAGCTGGGGGTCAAGCTGATGATCAACACGGACGCTCACGCCGCGGACCAGCTCCAGCTCATGCACTTCGGGGTTGCCACCGCGCGGCGCGGCTGGATAGAACCCGGGGATGTGCTCAACACGCTGCCCATCTCGCGGCTGCGTCGGCGGCGGGCCAAGTCATCCCGAAAGCGTGGATGAAGCTGCGGCCTCGGGCGGGCCCGGGCAGACCATCTGCCGGCGGCCGGGGGTGAATCGATATGGTCGGCAGAAACGGCCCGACAATAATCGCGGCAGGGGAAGGAGTGCCAGTAGGGGAGGAGAAGAAGTGCGCACTCACGTGATGATGGGCTCGTGAGTCTGCACAGGGAGGTGACAGGAGTGACGAAGGCTGAGCTGATCGATGAGGTGACGGAGATCACCGGACTGAAGAAGAAAGACGTCACGGGCGTCGTCGAGGCCGTCTTTTCCACAATGACGGCGCGGCTCAAGAAGCACCAGAAGGTGCAAATCGTGGGCTTCGGCACGTTCGAAACGCGCCGCCGCAAGGCGCGCGTGGGGCGGGATCCGCGCAATCAAAGCAAGATTCGCATCCCGGCATCCTGGTCTCTCGGGTTCCGGCCCGGCAAGCAGCTTAAGAGCGCCGTCAGCGGCAGGGCAGCGCGTCGGGCTCGGTAGCCGCCTCCAGCTGTTGTCGTTAGCGGCCCGAGCCGCTGCCGTTGACACCCCGTTCGAGGGTGCTATAATAGGGCTGGATTCAACCGTAAGTGTCGTTACACCTCGGGGCGTGGCGCAATTTGGTAGCGCACCGGTATGGGGTGCCGGTGGTTGTCGGTTCGAGTCCGGCCGCCCCGACGAACTCCTCCCGCGCGGCGCCTGACAGGGCTGCGCCGTGTTGCAGGGTCGGCCCCATTGTCTCGCCTGCTCGTTGCCTGTGTGACCCGGGTGTGCTATCATTCAGACAGACGGAGACAGCAACGCCCTGCGGTGTGCGTGGTTGTCCTTAAGAGCTTTGAGCCAACACCTCTGTACCGGGAGCCAGTGTCTGGCGGCCAAGTAGAATCCCGGCCTCGCGGCCGGGAATCACGCGGCCGACCAGCGAGGCACCCACCTGCTTCGGCAGGTTCAAAAGCTCGTAGGACACACGGCATTCGCGGGGCATTTTTTGTGGGCGACTCGAATCTGTCTCCGTCCGAAAGGGAGGCGGAACGCGGCCACCGTGGATCGAGACCTGGCAATCCTCGAGGAGAAGCTGGACAGCTTCGACGCGGCCGAACGGAAGGAAGCGCTGAGCGCCCTGCTGGAGAAGGTGGAATGTGGGGCGGCGCCTCTGCCGCAGGCCGGCGACATCGTGAACCTGCACTGCCATACCTTCTTCTCCTACAACGCCTACGGGTACTCGCCCAGCAGGTTCGCCTGGCTGGCGCGGAGGGCCGGCCTGGCGCTGGCGGGGATAGTGGACTTCGATGTCTTGGATGGCCTGGAGGAGGTCTCCGAGGCCGGCCACTTGCTCGGTCTCAAGACCTGCGCCGGCCTGGAGACCCGGGTCTACATACCCGAGGTCGCGGAATACGCCATCAACTCTCCCGGCGAGCCGGGGGCCTCCTACCACATGGGAGTGGGGTTGCCCACCTCCAGTCTGGAGGGGGATGCCGCGAAGTTCCTCCTTCGGCTGCGAGAAACGTCGGAGGCGCGAAACCGGGGTCTCGTCGGGCGGGTGAACGAGTCCCTCGGTCCGGTGGTGCTCGACTACGACAGAGACGTCCTTCCTCTCACTCCCTCCGGAAACGCGACCGAGCGCCACATCTGCCTTGCGTACGCGGGCAAGGCCCGGTCTCACTTCGCCAACGGCGATCGACTCGGCGCATTCTGGTCGGAGAAGCTGGGGG
>JAUVSA010000291.1 GCA_030597345.1 Bacillota bacterium | reverse complement strand
GCCACAAGAACACTCGCACCTATGGCCGCGGCTAGTGGTCAAGCTGGCGCCGAAGTGCCTGAAGCGCCCTGGCCGTTTCGCGAAACGCGCCAGGGCGCACCCTTAGTTCGCCTTCTGTAGTACCGGATGCCGTGACGCGAAGTGACAAAGATGCCCCGTCCCCCACAGCCAAGGCCAATCTTGGCCCGAGGTAGCCACGTACGAATTGGGCCGCGTCACGCCACGGATGCTCCCAATAGTCCCCATACTGAAAGCATACCCAGGCAGCCTGTTCAATACCCGCGTCGGTCACCTCACCCTCGCATGACTCAAGGGTCCGCACGCGTGGGAAAGCACTCAGGGCGGCCACGATGCCCGCGATGCCGCTGTCTACCGGCGCATTGACCTTCACCCCTGCTTGCTTGTGACCCATATCTCCACGACGCTCGCTTTCGTTGCCCGCACCATTCTCTATTCCCGATTTGTCTCGCTCAAATCAGGAGAGTACCCGCGCGTGGTTCTCCTTGACAGTGGTTCGTGGTGAGGGATATACTCGCGTTGATTGAGATTGGCGTGAGGGAGGACGCATTTGAGGCTGCGTTTGGGCCTACCGAAGGGGAGCTTGCAGAAGGCGACGTTCGATCTCCTCGCGCGGGCCGGGTATCGAGTGAGCGTGGACAGCCGCTCGTACTATCCGACGATAGACGATGCGGAGATCGAGCCAGTGCTGATGCGGGCGCAGGAGATCCCGCGCTATGTGGGCGCGGGCGCGCTGGACGCCGGCCTGAGCGGCTTGGACTGGATCGTCGAGACCGATGCCGATGTGGTCGAGGTATGCGACCTGGTGTACTCGAAGGCGAGCCGTCTTCCCGCGCGGTGGGTGCTGGCGGTGGCCCAAGATAGCGAGATGAAGTCTCCGAAGGAGCTGGGGGGGAAACGTATCGCGACGGAGGTCGTCAAGGTAACGAAGAAGTACCTGGCCGAGAAGGGGATTGAGGCGGAGGTGGAGTTCTCCTGGGGCGCGACGGAGGTGAAGGTGCCGGACCTGGTGGACGCGATCGTGGAGCTTACGGAGACCGGCGCCTCGCTGGCGGCAAACAACCTGCGCATCCTCGACACGGTGCTGGAGACAAACACGAAGCTGATCGCCAGCCGCGAGGCATGGGCCGATTCGCGGAAGCGACAGAAGATCGAGACGCTGTCGATATTGGTCCAGGGCGCGCTGATGGGCGCGGAGAAAGTCGGGCTGAAGATGAATGTGGCGCGCGCCAACCTGGACAAAGTGATGAAGCTGCTTCCGGCGCTGCGCCAGCCCACCATCTCGCCCCTGAGCAACGAGGATTGGGTGGCGATAGAGACGGTGTTGGACGAGCGGGAGTCGCGCGACTTGATCCCGGCGCTGCACCAGGCCGGGGCGGAGGGCATCGTCGAGTATCCCCTGAACAAGGTCATTCCCTGAGCTGAAGGCGAGGGCGAGAGGCGCGCGGGGTCGAGTGCAGAGAGAGGGCAGGGGGCAAGCTCGACTCGTGCAGGAGGAAGCTGGTGGTGCAGTGTCCGAAGTGCGGGAAGGAGAGTCCCGAGGATGCCCGATTCTGCCGCGCCTGCGGTGAGCGGCTGGTCGGAGCGGCGGCGGCGGGGGCGGAAGTGGCGGGGCCGCCGCCGGCGGAGGATCGCGCGCGCCGCCTGCTGGAGGATGCGTTTCGTCTGAGCGAGGCGGGCCAGCTCCAGCAGTCCATCCGGGCCTGTCAGCAGGCGATCTCCCTCAATCCCGCCTCCACCTCGGCACACTCGCTGCTGGGAACTCTCTTCGAGCGGGCGGGCGATCGGGACGGCGCCATTCGCGAGTACGAGCAGGTGCTGACGCTCAGCCCTGGGAGCACGGCCGAGCGCCGCCGGCTGAATGAGCTGATGGGGGTGCCCGCGGCGCCGGAGGCGGTGGCGGTCTCGCCGCGGACGGCACGGCTGGCGGTGACCGGTGGCTTCGTCGTAGTGGCCCTGGTGCTGGCGGGCGCGATCGTGTTCACGACCCAGCAGGGGGAGCCGCCGCCTCGTCAGCGGCGAGCGCGGCCGGCGGCGCGAGTGGCGCAGCAGCAGGCCGAAGCGGGCGCGGCCGCCCAAAGCATGGCTGCGCCTTCCCGGGTGATCAACCTTGGGCGGACGATGCCCGGGAGACCGACGGCGCCGCGCCAAGTCGCGGCGAGGCCCCGGGACACCTCCCGGCGGCGCGAGTATGGGTTCGGCCAATGGGTGGCTCCGGGCGCATTTCTGCTTCCGAGCGGAGGAGGAGGCGGGTACCAGCGGCCGTCCGCGGGGGCCCGGCCGCGCTGGCAGGCGGCTGCTCCGATGCAGGGGGCGGGGCGGATTGCGGGGACGAGAGCGCCAGCAAGCCGGAGGCCTGGCGGGCGGTACGGTTCCGGCCTGTCCCAGGCGGGATGGGGCAGCTCTGCTCGGGTGGCTCAGGCCTATTACGCACAGGGGCAGTATCAGCGAGCCATCGAGGCATACAAGGGCTACTTGAGGGTGAATCCGAATGCCGGTGGGGGGCCGCGGGAGGAGCTGGCATGGGTGTACGTAGAGTCGGGCGACTATGGGAGCGCCAGACGCGAGTACCGAACCGCCCTCGGCCAGTACCGAGATGACCTGAGCAGGGGACACAACGTGGAGGCCGCCAAGCATGGGGCGCGCACCTGTGAGTCCGCCGTCCGGGCGTTGGATAGCAACTAGCGCAGTCAGGCTCGCGTCGGCAGCTCTGCTGCTGTTATGCGCGCTGGGGAGCGCGCGGGCGGCCGAACGCGACTCTGTCCTGCTCTAGCCCCTTCGCAGCCACTGGCTCTCGGAGCCGCTGGCGGAGTCTGTCACGAATGGCATTTCCCAGGCACGGACGGAGGCGGGAGTCGGCGTCGTGCTGGCGAGCCGGACGGCCTCGGCGGTCCGACGGGCGGTTTCTGACGGCTGGCTGGAGGCGAGGGATCTGGAGGGGAGGGCGCTGGAGGGAGCGCGGGATACGCTGGCAGTGGCGGCCGGCGCGGCGGCGTCGCTGACGGGCGAACTGACGGAGAGCGAGGACGAAATAAGCGTGAG
>JAUVSA010000053.1 GCA_030597345.1 Bacillota bacterium | reverse complement strand
TCTTTGGGCGCTACCGGATGACGTACTGGGACCACGACAGCCGCCGAGAGGTGGATCAGCCGATGGCCTCGGCCCTCGCGCTCCGGCGCGCGGCGCTCGACGAGATCGGGCTCTTCGACGAGGACTTTCCCCTCTACTTCAACGACGTCGACCTGTGCTACCGCCTGCGGCAGGCGGGGTGGCGCATCATCTTCGAACCCAAGGCCCGCGTGATCCACCACTACGGCCAGAGCACCCGACAGGTTAGGCCGGCCGCCATCCTCAGCTCCCACCGCAGCCTCGTCCGTTTCTACCGCAAGCACTACCGCGGCCGTCTCGGCCGGGTGGGCTATTGCGCAGTCGTCGCCGGCGCCTGGCTCACTATGTACCCGCGCGCCGCCCTCGCCTGGATCGCGCGTCGCCTCCGCCGCTGACCGCCTGCGCGACCAGCATCCGCTCACTCGCGCTCAACCCGTACGCGCGCGCGGTCGCATCGTCGATTCTCTCCAGCAGTGCCCGCCGCCCACCGTTGTCTTCGCTCAGCGCCGTTCTCGCCAGCTCTGCCAACGCCTCGCCTGCTGACGGCCGCGGAATCGGCACCACCTTCAGCTTGCTCACCTTCACCTGTGCGAATGGCCGCCCGGCCTCCGGCGCCATTGCTCGATATAGTGCTGCAAAGACCCCTGAGTTGAGCACTGCCGCCAGCCACAGGAGGTCACACTCGGACCGCGCGGTAACGGCGATGACGCTGCGGCCGAAGAAGACGCCGCCGCGGTCCACCGTCGCCACCGGCCGGTCTCCCGTCTGGCGGAGCAGCAGCTTCGGCGTCCGCCGGTAGACCTGCTCCCTCACGGCAGCCTGTGATCCCACTCGCTCTCGCCAGTCGTGTCTCAGCCAGGCCGAGTGTCCAATCCTCGTCAGCGCCCGGAAGTCCCGACCCCGCACGACGGCAATGTCGCGCACATCCTCCCGCTCTCCCGCATAGAGAATCTCCCTCCCGATCTCGGCGCGGGGGTAGTTGATTCCGACATCGTGGAACTTGAACAGATCCCCAAGCTTGCCCAGCCTGCTGTGCTTCTTCTCCATTCTCGCCAGCAGCTTCCGCAGCCATCCGGGCGCCACCAGGAAGCTGCTGTGGACGGCGTGCAGCGGCGCGTCGCTCTCCGCGAGCCAGCCGCCTGCCGCGTCGGCATCCGCGAGCTCACTTCTCTTCACGCGCCGCAGGTCCGCAGTTGGGAACTGTCCGGGCGCGATTCCCTTTCCGACCAGGCACAGCGCGCAGGTCGGCGCGGTGGCTCCGGGGAAGATCCTCTCCCCCAGCAGCACCACCCGCAGCGGGCGGAATCGCTCCAGCAGCGCCCGCCGCATCCCCTCATATCGCACCTGTGAGAGCACTGTATCCGGCAGCAGCATTCCGATGCCACCGTCATCCCGCACGCACTCAGCCGCCAAGTGCAGGAAGAACAGGTAGCTGTCTCGATGGCCCGAAAGCGCTCCGGGAGCGCGCGCCGCCAGTTTGACCGCCTCGCCCGCGTTCAGCTTCACCCCCCACGGTGGATTGCCCACCACCAGATCGAACTTTCCCCACTCCGGCCGGTCCGCCAGCGCATCCCCCGCCAGCACGCGCTCGGAGGGGAGCGCGGCCGGCATCCCCGGACGAGACGCCGCGAGCCATACCCCTAGACGGCACGCCTCCGCAGCCAGCGGATTGACCTCCACTCCAAAGATACATTCCCGCACCGCCGCCGCTCGGATCGTGTTATCAGCCTTCCCTTCACCCGCGGCCGCCGCAATCGCCTCCACGACCGCCACCGCGAACGCCCCCGCCCCAATCGCCGGGTCCAGGACTCTCAGTTGGGCCGCTTCTCCCGGCTTCGCGCCCCTCCCCTCCAGCACCCCTCGCACCATTGTCCGTGCGATCAGGTCCGCTGCCCAGCTCCGCGTGTAGTAGCTCCCGGTGGCCTTTCGGCCGCGCCGCTCGTGTGCCAGCTCCTCACAGAAGCGGCCCAACCTCTCCGCGGCAGCCCGCGGCTCCACTTCTCCCGAACATCGTTTCAGCGCGGCCGCGGCCAATCGCCCCGTCAATGCATCTGGGACCTCCGGCCAGTTCAGATCCTCCAGCGCCAGCTCGCCGGACAGGTCCAGGAACGCGGCGCCGACCTCCGCCGCTCGCCGATCGGTGTCGGTGCTCGGGGGTCTAACCCCGGAAATGTCTTCCCCGGCGTTTTCCTCCGGCACGGCCGCGGCCAGACGCTCTACCCTTCTCGCAAGGATGGATGGCAGCAAGCCGAGCCTCAGCGCCTCGAAGAGAAAGTGGAACCTGAGCGCCAGTCTTGCCTCGCCGGCCGATACAGGGACCCCCGTCGTGCTCACCGCCTACCCCACATCGCCGCCAGCCGCCAGCACTTCGGCCGCCGACGCGTCGAACCTACCCGGCCCACTCTCGAGGAATCGACTGACCAGTCGCCATCCCATGTATATCCCAGCACGTGACGGCAGTTCGCTTCTCCCCGTGCGGCCGTACAGCACCCGGGCCGCCACCGCCTCCTCCTGCGACTCCAGAAACGGTTTGACGGCCTGCCACAGCAGGCGCTCGTACTGTCCCACCGCCGCTACTTGACCCGCGTGCATCAGCAAGTGGTCGTGGGTGGGCCGCTCCGGAAAGGACCGTGCCGCCACCTCTACCGCGAATCCCTCGCCCACAAGCCGGTCCCCCAGCGTGCGCGGTGTTGCTTGCCTCCGTCGATAGCAGTGGCCATACTCGTGCGCAACCAGAATCGGCACCAGGTTCAGGCTGCCGAGCCGCTCCATTCCAATCCCGATCGCCCACTCTCCCTCCACCTGAAACGCGAACCCGTCCGGGCTGAAGAATCCCACCAGGAAATAGACCTCCGGCTCCGGCGCCATCGGGACCACCAGCTCGCACCGGGCGATCGCCTCTTGTGCCAGCTCCTCCAGATCTGCCTCCCGCACCACCTCCCGCAGCAGCCCGTGGTCCTCCGGCCGGACCCTCCGCACTCGTTCGACCCACACCTCCCGCGGCAGCCCCATGCACTGCTCCCACCACGCTTCGAGAGCCGCGCGGTTCGGCCCTAGGTAGTGATCCCCATAGACCTCCCACGGGTCCGCCGCGCCGGCGGCGAGAGCGTCCACGAACCGCAGGAAATCCTCATACAGCAGATGCGCGCTCACTCCTCCTCGCCGCCCCTCTCCCCCGCGCCGGCAGCATGGCGCAAACGCTGTGCCACATCCTCCGGCACTCGCGCCGTCAGCGCCACCCCCTCCTCCACAAACTCCTCCGCCAGTATGCGCCCGCGGTCGTGAGCCTCCGACAGCAGGTGCTGTGCCCGCCACGGCACCACCAGCTCAACCGTAACCAGCGCCTGTTCCAGCCGCTCCCCCACCAATCGCAGCAGCTCCTCCAGCCCCTCGCCCGTCGCGGCAGAGATCAGCACTGCGTGCGCCTCTCGCGCCGCTCGCTCGGTCAGCCGCGCCCGATCGTCAACGAGGTCGCACTTGTTGAAGGCCATCACAGTTGGCTTCTCAGCGCATGCCAGATCGCCCAGCACGCGGCGGGCCGCGTCGATCTGCTCCTCCATCTGCGGATGGCTCGCATCTACCACGTGCACCAGCACATCGGCCTCGATCACCTCCTCCAGCGTCGCGTGAAAGGCCGCCACCAATTGATGCGGCAGATTGCGGATGAAGCCCACCGTGTCCACGGCCAGGAACTCCCGGCCATCGGCCAGCCCCACGCGACGGATTATCGGGTCCAGTGTCGCAAAGAGCAGGTCTTCCACAAATACCTCTGCGCCCGAGAGCGAATTCAGGAGTGTGGACTTGCCGGCGTTTGTGTATCCCACCAGCGCCGCCACCGGCACGCCCGCCTCCTGCCGATGTCGGCGTTCGACGGCACGACGTTTTCCGATACGCTCTACTTGCTTCTGCAAGATTCTCAGCCGCCTGCGGACCCGCCGCCGGTCGGATTCGAGCTTCGTCTCCCCCGGCCCCCGCGTGCCAATGCCCCCACCGAGTCGCGACAGCTCCGTCCCCTTCCCCGCCAGCCGGGGCAGCAGATAGCTGAGCTGGGCCAGCTCGACCTGGATCTTCCCCGCTCGGCTCTGCGCCCTCCGGGCGAAGATTTCCAGGATCAGCCCGGTGCGGTCGAGCACCCCCATGCCTGCGGCCTCCTCCAGATTCCGCTGCTGACCGGGCCTGAGCTCCCCGTCCACCAGCAAGACGTCGGCGCCGGCATCTCCGCGCACCTGGCGGATCTCCCTCGCCTTCCCCTTCCCAACGAAGTAGACGGGGTCAGGCTTCTCGCGCCGCTGTGTCACCGTGCCGACGACCTCCACGCCAGCCGTCTCCGCCAGGCGCGCGAGCTCCTCCAGCGACTCTTGCCATTCCTCCCCCCTCCGCTCCAGAGCCAGCATCAGCGCCCGCTGCTTTGTCGGCTGTACCTCCTCCGCGGCTCTCATCTCAGCTTCACTTTCTCCGCGATCCGGGACACCGCCTCGACGATCCTCTCCTCCTGGCGTTCCCCCTGAACGGTGAGCGAGAACCGCACGTATCCCTCTCCCTGCTCCCCATAGGCGCTCCCCGGAGTCACCAGGACCCCGGCATCCCCCAGCAGCGTCTCCGCCAGCCCGGCCGAAGTGTATCCCTGCGGCACCGGAGCCCATACGTAGCAAGTCGCCTTGGGCTTCGGTATCTGCCAGCCCACCTTTCCCAGGCCCTCGACCAGCAGGTCGCGCCGCTTCTCGTAGATCGCCCGCATCCGGTCCGTGCACTCCTGCGGCCCGGTCAACGCTGCCACTCCCGCTCGCTGGATCGCCAGGAAGACGCCGGAGTCCACATTCGACTTGAACTTCTCCAGCGCGTCGAGCGCCTCGACGTTCCCCACCGCGTATCCCAGCCGCCACCCGGTCATGTTGTACGTTTTTGAGAGAGAATGGATCTCGATCCCCACCTCCTTCGCACCCTCCACCTCCAGCAAGCTCCCCGGCCGGCCCCCGTCGTAGTATAGCTCCGAATACGCCATATCCAGACAGACGAGCAGCTTCCGTCCCCGCGCGAACTCAACAAGCCGCTGATAGAACTCTCTCTCCGCCACCGCCGCCGTAGGCATGTTTGGATAGCAGAGATACATCAGCTTCGCTCGCTCCAGCACCTCCGCGGGGATCGCCTCCAGGTCCGGCAGGTAGCCCGCATCCTCCGTCAGGGCAAGCTTGTAGGTCTCCGCCCCGGCGAACATGGAGGCCACGTTGTAGACCGGATACGCCGGGTCCGGCACCAGCGCCACATCGCCCGGATTCAGCACCGCCCACGCCAAATGGGCGAGCCCCTCCTTGGCGCCGATGAGGCGCAGGACTTCCCGGTCGGGATCCAGGCTGACCCCGAACCGATTCTCATACCAGCATGCAATCGCCTCACGGAACTCAGGCAATCCTTTCCCTGTCTCGTCGTACTGGTGGGTGCTCGCCTCCGTCGCCGCCTCTCGCAGTGCCTCTACAATATGGGCGGGCGTCGGCTGGTCCGGATCGCCAATGCCGAAGTCAACCAAGTCCACTCCCTGTTCGATGGCATTCCTCTTCAGCCGCCCCAGCTCCGCAAACGGATACGGTGGGGTCCTCAGCAGCCGGTCCGCAACCTGCATTTTCCTCGCTCCCTCTTCGTGACTTCCCACCGGCCCCCGCTCCACGCTCTCAAATGTCTTCGTCCAGCCGTGTCTCTCCCGTGAACACCTCGGCCGCAGGGCCTTCGATGAACACGTGATTATCCTCCGGGTTCCAGCTCACCTGGAGATCTCCGCCCCGCAGGTGCATCGTCGCCTTCCGCGCCGAGAGCCCGTTCAACACCGCTGCCACCAACGCGGCCGACGCGCCCGTCCCGCACGCGAGCGTTTCCCCCGCTCCTCGCTCCCACACCCGCATCTTGATATCCCCCTGTCCCACGATCTGCACGAACTCCACATTCGTCCTGCGCGGAAACAGATCGTGGCACTCAATCGCCGGCCCTATCTGCTCTACCTTGGCTCTCTCCATGTCCTCCACAAAGAGCACGCAGTGGGGGTTCCCCATCGACACCGCCGTGATCTCATATCGCCGCCCTTCAACCCGGATTCGCTCCCCGACGACTTTCTCCTGATCCGGGCCCTTCATCGGAATCTCCGATCGCGCCAGCCGCGGCTCCCCCATGTCCACCCGCACCCGTGCGACCTTGCCGCGGCGCACTCGCAGCCGCGGCCGGATGATCCCCGCCAGCGTTTCGACCTCTAGCTCTCGCTCGCGCGTATACCCCCGTTCGTACACGAACTTCGCAAACGTGCGAATCCCATTCCCGCACATCTCCGCCTCGCCGCCGTCTGCATTGAAGATGCGCATCTTGAAATCGGCCGCCCGCGAAGGGAGCACGAGGATCAGCCCGTCAGCGCCCACGCCGAAGTGCCGATCGCACAGCGCCTTCGCCAGCGCCGGCAGCTTCTCTTCAGCAGGGAGCGTCTCCATACAATCTACGACCACGAAGTCGTTTCCCAAACCGTGCATCTTAGTGAATCGGATCATCGGCTCATCTCCAGCCCGAGAAATGCATGAGGTGCCGGTGGGCCTTCTTCGCCCGCTCCGGCACCCTGTCTCGCTTCCTCCGCTGTTTTGCTCTCAGCGTCTGCCGATCTCCCGAACCGGCACGCGGCGGGGCGAGGTGAGCCGGAGCGGCCCACCGTAGCGCTTCAGGCGCTCAGTCATGCCTCTTCGTCGCATGCCTCTCCTCATTGCTCCCATCGACTCCTGATTAGCTCCGCAGCCTGCGCCGGCCCGCCCACTTCCACGACATCCACCCACTCGATCCGCGGGTCCGCCCGGAACCACGTCAATTGCCGCTTCGCAAACCGCCGCGTATCCCGCTTCAGTCGCCGCACCGCCTCCGCCAGCGATGTCTCCCCCTGCAAGCATGGCGGGAGCTGCGCGTAGCCCAGCCCCTTCATCGCCGCCAACTCTCCCCCGTAACCCCGGCGGAGAAGCCCCTTCACCTCCTCCAGCAGCCCCTCTTCCATCATCCGCTCGACACGGGCGTCGATGCGCCGGTACAGCTCCTCCCGGGGCAGCGTCAGCCCGAACTGACTGGTATTGTAGCGTGCTGCTTTCCCTCGGTCAAGCTCCTGCGGCCGCGACATGGACCCGCCCATCCCTTCGGCCACCTCCAGCGCGCGGATGATCCTCTTCTCGTCGTTCGGGTGGATCCGCGCCGCCGCCTCCGGGTCCACCTGCGCCAGCCGCTCGTGCAGCGACCGCGATCCCACGCTGCGCGCCTCCGCCGTCAGCCGCCTCCGCAGCTCAGGATCGGGCGGCACCATGGAGAAGTCCATCTCGTCCAGCACCGCACGCACGTACAGCCCACTTCCCCCCACCAGGATCGGCTGCCGCCCCCGCCGCCAGATGTCCTCCAAGGCCGCGTCGGCGCGCCTCTGGTAGTCGGCCACCGAGAACGGCTCGTCCGGGTCGATGATGTCGATCAGATGATGGGGGGCGCGCGCCCGCTGCTCTGCCGTCGGCTTCGCGGTCCCGATGTCCATCCCCCGGTAAACCTGCATCGAGTCCGCCGAGACAATCTCCCCGCCCAGCGCCTCCGCCAGCACCACCCCGACCTCCGTCTTGCCCGTCCCCGTCGGCCCCACGATCGCCAGCAGCCGCTCCGCCGCCATCGCGCTATCCACCGGCCTACCGATTGAACTTCCGGTCGATCTCGAAATTCGAGATCGTCATCACGATCGGCCACCCATGGGGACAAGTATAGGGACGCGCCGTCGCCGCCAGCGCCCGCAGAAGCTCCGCCATCTCCTCGTACGACAGTGCGTCCCCCGCCTTCACCGCCGACCGACACGACAGCGTGATCAGCAGCCGCTCTCGCCGGCGATCCAGCGACTTCTCTCCTCCCTCCGCCGCCAACTCCTCCGCCACATCCCTCACCAGCGCCCCGGCATCCTCCCCTTTCAGCTCCACCGGCACCGCCCGTACCAGATAGGCATCCCGCCCGAACGCCTCCAGCTCGAACCCAACGCCGGCCAGCTCCTCTATCTGCTCGGCCAGCGCCGCCGCCTCGCCCGGGCCCAGTTGCACCGACACCGGTTCGAGCAGCGCTTGTCCTCCCCTACTCCGCTGCAGCCGGGCCTCCGCGAACCGCTCGTACAGCACCCGCTCCTGCGCCCGGTGCTGATCGACAACCAATAACCCCTGGCGGCTCTCCGCCAGGATATACGTCTGGCGCAACTGCGCGAGCGGGCGCAGATCGAGCCGCTGTCCCGTCTCCGCCTGAAAGGCCGCCGACAGCACTCCCGGCGCGGCGAGTGTCCCCGCCCACCCTCCGGAGGCGGAGTCCGCGCCCGACAGACCTCGCTGCTGCTCCGTCTCCATCCCAGGCCCCGCCGCTGCCGTGAGCGGTACCCCGCGCGGCGCGCCGGCCCTCGTGATCGCCTCCCGCACCGCCCGAAGCACAACTTGGTACACTTCATGCTCCCGGTGTAGACGCACCTCCACCTTCGTCGGATGTACGTTGACATCCACCGCCCCAGGCTCCACCTCCACCAGCAGCACCGCGACCGGGAATCGCCGCTCCGGCAGCACGCCTCGATACGCTTCCTCCAGCGCGTGCGTCAGGCGCCGATTGCGCACCCATCTCCCATTCACGAACAAGAACTGTCTGTTCCGGCTCGCCCGATGCAGCGACGGCCCCGAGGCGAGCCCCCGCACCCGCGTCCCCTCCGCCACCCCTTCGACAGAGACCATCTCCTCTGCCACCTGGCGCCCCCAGGCGGCCACCACCGACGCGCGGAGATCGCCGCCCCCGCCGTGGTGCATCACCTCCCGTCCCGCCATTCGCAGCCGCAGCGCGACCTCCGGATGAGAGAACAGGAATCGGGTGAAGGTCTCGACAATGTGCCCGGCCTCTGCCGCGTCTCGCCTCAGGAACTTCAGCCTCGCCGGCGTGTTGTAGAACAACCGGCTCACCGAGACCTGGGTGCCCACGGGCGCCCCCACCTCCTCCAGCTCGACCACCTCTCCGCCCGCCGACCTTACCCGCGTCCCGGATTTCGCTTCCGCCGGACGCGTCAGCAGCGCCAGGTGTGATACCGCCGCAATGCTCGGCAGCGCCTCTCCGCGGAACCCGAATGTCTGGACCGAAGACAGGTCCTCCGCTGCCCGGATCTTGCTCGTGGCATGTCGCTGCAGCGAAAGCACCGCATCTTCGCGGGTCATCCCCTCTCCGTCGTCCGTCACCCGTACCAGCGCCCGCCCTGCCTCCCGGATCTCCACCTCCACCCGCCGCGCCCCGGCATCCAGCGAGTTCTCCATCAACTCCTTGACCACCGACGCCGGCCGCTCGATCACCTCGCCCGCTGCGATCTTGCTCGCGATTGATTCTGCTAGAATGATAACGCTCATGCGCGAGCAGTTTCGCCGGACCCCTGGGGGCTCCTGCCCCTCGCAAACCGGACGCTCTCCTCCAGCGCCTGCGAAGGGAACCCGTCCTCCTCAAAGGCCCCTCGTTCCGCTCCGCACGCGCGGCCGTTCGGGTCCCATCGATCACATCCTCCGCGCGCCTCCCAGCGACACTCTTTCGCCACTGACAGGACAGCGCACACGCGTCCCACTGCCGACCCGCCTTTGACACACAAGCTTCACACATCCCGTCTATCCTGCAGATAGCGGCCTGCGGCCGCGCGACAACTTACGGAGTGTCTTGCATCTGGGTTATAATACAGATGCAAGACACTCCTGGTCACGAGCCACCGTGCCGGCCCTGGCAAGATCCAGCACGTCAGCCTAGTGCAAGAGCGTCTTTAGGAGAAGAGATCACATGCGACAACAGATCCGCTGGCTGTTGCTGATCGCGGTGGCGCTGCTCCTCTGGGGCTGCAGGGCTCCCCAGCTTGCCGCGCCGCCGGTCTCGCTTCCGACCGAGGCCGCCTCAGAGAAAGGGACCATCGCCTGGTCCTATGATTACGAAGCCGCTCTCGCGCAGGCCCGCGACGAGGGCAAGCCGCTCATGGTGGACGTCTTCGCCACCTGGTGCGCGCCCTGCAAGATGCTCGACGAAGACGTGTTCTCTCGCGCCGACGTCGCCAACGCCAGCCGGAACTTCATACCCG
>JAUVSA010000198.1 GCA_030597345.1 Bacillota bacterium | reverse complement strand
CGTGCTCGCCGATGACGTAGGCGTGGACGTTGCGGGGGTCGACGCGGCAGTGATTGCTGAGGAGGTATCGGAGTCGAGCGCTGTCGAGGGCGGTGCCGGAACCGAGGGTGCGCGCGCGGGGCCAGCCGGATACTTCCTGGGTGACATAGGTGAGGACGTCCACCGGATTGGTGACCATGATGATGACGGCGTCGCTGGTGCGAGAGATGATCTCGCCCACGATGTCCTTGCAGATCTTGACATTGCGCTGAACCAGGTCGAGGCGGGACTCGCCGGGCTTCTGCTTGGAGCCCGCGGTGATGACGATGAGGGCGGCGTCGGCGCAGTCGTCGTAGTCGCCGGCGCGGATGTCTACGGGTGGCGCGAAGAAGAGGCCGTGATTCAGGTCCATGGCTTCGCCCTGGGCGCGGTCTCTGTCTACATCGATGAGGACGATCTCGCGGGCGAGGCCGGATTGCATGAGGGTGTAGGCGAAGGTGGAGCCGACGGCTCCGGCGCCGATGATGACGACCTTGCGAGGTTCGGTCATGAGGCCCTCCCCTGTCCCGAGCTGCGTGTTTGTCTATTGTAGGGCGGAGAGGGAAGGCGTCAAGGGAGGGGAGCGGCAGGCCCTGCGCCACCATCACAGGGGCAGGAGACACGCTCCTGCCCTGCGAAGTTCTGAGGTATGGTTGACAAGAAGGTTGTGAAGGCGTTGGCGCGCGTGGTCGGCCGGCGGAATGTGTTGACGCTGCCGGCCGATCTGCTGCTGTATAGCTATGACTCTTCGACCGCGCGGGGGCAGCCGGGGGCAGTGGTGCTTCCGGTTTCAACGGAGGAAGTCTCGGGCGTGGTAAAGGTATGCGCGCGGCACCGGATTCCGTTTGTGGCGCGGGGCGCGGGCACGAATCTCTCGGGGGGCTCGGCGCCGATCCGCGGCGGGGTGGTGATCGCGCTGGCGCGGATGAATCGAGTGCTGGAGATCGATGCGGAGAACCAGCGCGCGGTGGTGGAGCCGGGCGTGGTGAATCTCGACCTCCAGAACGTGCTGGCGCCCCACGGGCTGCAGTTCTGCCCCGATCCGGCGAGCCAGAAGGTCTCTACCATCGGGGGGAATGTGGCCGAGAACGCGGGCGGGCCGCACTGCTTGAAGTACGGAGTCACGGCGAACCACGTGCTGGGACTGACGGTGGTGCTTCCATCGGGCGAGGTCAGGCGGTTTGGGTCAAAGGTGGAGGGGACACCGGGCTACGATTTGGTGGGCTTGTTCGTGGGCTCGGAGGGGACCCTTGGGATCGCGACTGAGATGGTGCTGCGACTGCGCCCTCTGCCGGAGAGCGCGCAGATAGTGGTGGCCTTCTTCGACTCCCTGGAGGCGGCCGGCGAGGCAGTCTCGCGGATCATTGCGGAGCGGATGGTGCCGGCGGCGCTCGAGATCATGGACCGGGCGACGATAGAGGCGGTGGAGGCGTCGTTCCCGTCCGGGCTGCCGACGGATGTGGAGGCGGTGCTGCTGATCGAGCTGGATGGGCTGAAGGAGGCGCTCGACAGACAGGCGGAGCGGTGCGCGGCGATCTGCCGGGAGCTGAAGGCGCGCAGCGTGGAGATCGGGCAGACAGCGGAGGAGCGGGAGCGGCTGTGGAGCGCGCGCCGGTCGGCCTTCGGGGCGACCGCCCGGATATCGCCGGCGATGCTCGTGAGCGATGCAACGGTGCCGCGGACGCGCCTGCCGGAGGTGTTGAGACAGATACAGGAAGTCGAGCGAAAGAGCGGGCTGCGGATAGCGAAGATCTTCCACGCCGGCGACGGCAACCTGCATTCCAACATAATGTTCGACCGCAATGACCCGCAGGGCCTGCACCGGGCGGAGTCGGCTGCCGCGGAGATCTTCCGGATTGCCGCGGATGTGGGCGGGACGATCACGGGCGAGCACGGGGTGGGGTCGGAGAAGCCCGGTTTCATGCGCCTGATCTACTCGTCGGAGGACATAGAGGCACAGAGGAAGGTGCGGGAGGTGTTCGACCCGCAGGGCCTGGCCAATCCGGGGAAAGTGCTGCCCGAGCGAGAGACGGCGAGCGCCAAGGCAGAAGGGGCAGCGGAATGAGTGGGCTTTCGGCGGCACTTTGGAGACTGGAGTCAATCGTCGGCGAGGAGAATCTGCTGACCGAAACGCAGGCGGTCAGCGAGTACCGACTGGAGGGACAGCAACCGGTAGCGGTAGCGATGCCCGGGTCGGCGCAGGAGGCGGCGGCGCTATTGCGGGCCGCCTCGGAGGAGAAGCTCTCGGTGCTGGTGCGAGGGGCCGGCAAGCACCTGCACCTGGGGTCCCCGCCGGGGCCGATCGGAGTGGTGGTGTCGATGGGCCGGCTGGGGCGGATCGTGGAGTACGATGCAGACGACTTGACGGTCACCGCGCAGGCCGGGATGTCTCTGGGCGAGCTTCAGGAGGTGGTGGGAAAGCAGGGGCAGATGCTGGCACTTGACCCGCCGGGGCCGGAGTCGGCAACACTCGGGGGGATCGCGGCGACGAGCCTGTCGGGGCCCATGCGGATGCGCTACGGCACGCCGCGCGATCTGGTGCTCGGCCTGCGGGTGGCGCTGACCGATGGATATGTGGTGAAGACGGGTGGGAAGACGGTCAAGAACGTTGCCGGCTATGAGCTGAACAAGCTCTTTGTCGGCTCCCTGGGAACACTGGGGGTGATCTGCGAGCTGACGCTGCGGCTGGCGCCACTCCCGGAGGGGCGGGCGATGGTGATGGCCGCGCTGTCGCCATCGGAGGCGGAGGAGGCAACTGCGCGGCTCGTGGGATCTCGATTGGAGCTGACTTCTCTCGAGGTAGCGAATCACGCAGCGTGTGAGCGGATGCTCGGGACCCTACCAGTGACCGTCGCGCCCGACTGCTGCGTCATCTTCCTCGGGCTAATGGGTGATAGGGAAACAGTCGCGCGCCAGGAGCGGGAGGCGAGAGACCTCTTGGCCGGCGGATGCGCGCGCGTGGATGGCGAGGAGGCGGACGGCATTTGGCGGCTGCTGCGGGAGGCGGCCTACCCGTCGGCGCAGGGGGCGGTGGTGGTGCGGGTGAGCGTGCCGGTGGCGCGGGTGGGCGAGACGGTGAGGATGGTGTCATCGTGGGAAGGATGGTGGGTGGTGGCGCGGGCCGGGGAGGGCGTCGTGTACGCGGGGCCCGCTGAAGAGGGCGATTCATCTGAGATCAGGGAACGGCTCGCTCAGCTTCGGAGGAACGCGGAGGAAGGCGGCGGATTTGCGATCTTGGAGTCGGGGCCGGTCGAGCTGAAACGAGAGTTCCCGGTTTGGGGAGCCGAGACGGCCAACGTAGACCTGATGCGCGGTCTGAAAGAGAGCTTCGATCCCGCGGGGATCATGGGGTGCGGACGGTTCGTGCCGGGACTGTAGGTGTGGGGGCGAGAGCCAGGAGCCTCGGCTAGTACCACGTCGGGACAGGGCCAAGAAAAATCGGAGGGACAAGCCGGGGCGAGGGGGGGGGTGACGGCCTGGCCCTCCGGGTTAGACGGTACCGTCTATTCTGTTATGTCAACTTTTCAGCGAATCCTGGTCTTCTACTGTTGTCCCGGGCGACGGTACCATCGCGCAGTATATACCCCTCGTGGGTCAAGCACAAACTCGGTTTGTGTTATGTGTGACACAGTGATACACTTGGAGCGAGGAGTGTACAGGAATTAGCACAAAGCTCCGGAGGCGCACTACTTCGGCGGCAAGAGTGAGAAAATGGCAAGTCTGAAGATCGCGGTTGCGGGCAAAGGAGGCGTGGGGAAGACGACGCTGAGCGCAGCGTTGGCGCGCTCGCTGGCGCGTGCGGGGGAGCGGGTGGTGGCGGTGGACGCTGACCCGAACAACTGCCTGGGCCGGGCGCTGGGAGTTCCGGAGGAGGCGCTGGCTGGCATAACGCCACTCTCGGAGATGAAGGAGAGGTTGGCGGAGCGGGCGGGGACGGCGGAGGGCGGAGGGTTGTTCGCGCTGAGTCCGCCGGTGGAGGATCTGCTGGAGAAGTATGGGGCCGAGCAGGATGGGATATCGCTGCTGGGGATGGGGACCGTGGATGAGCCGGGGGCGGGGCGCGCCTGTCCGGAAAGCGCGGTGCTGAAGGCGCTGGTTAGGCACTTGGTCGGGCTGGAGGACATATCGCTCGTGCTCGACATGGAGGCGGGATTGGAGCATCTGGGAAGGGGGACCGCGCGGTACGTTGGGGCGCTCCTGGTGGTGACGGAGCCGACGGCGGCGAGCGCGCGGACCGCAGCGCGGGTGGCGCGGCTGGCAGGGGGGCTGGGCATGCGGATTCCAGGGGTAGTGGTGAACAAGGCCGCATCGCCGGAGGCGGAGGAGAAGGTGAGGCCGTATCTGGAGGGACTGAGCGTGTTTG
>JAUVSA010000073.1 GCA_030597345.1 Bacillota bacterium | reverse complement strand
CGGATGCTGCCGCGGGCCTTCTGGCCCTTCATGCCGCGGCCGGCGGTCTTGCCATGGCCGGAGCCCATGCCTCGTCCGACGCGCTTGCGTTTCTTCTTGGCCCCCGGAGGGGGACGCAGATCACCGATGTGCATCAGGGACCTCGTCGGTGTTGGTTTCTTCCTCGATCTCTTCGACGGAGACGAGGTGGTGAAGTTTGCGGACCATGCCCCGGATGGCAGCGTTGTCGGGGCGAACGACGGTGCGGTTGATCCGGGAGAGCCCGAGGATTCGAGCAGTGCTCTTCTGATCGGACGGGTGACCGATCAAGCTGCGCCGCAATCTGATGCGAAGGCGGCTCATGTCTCTTCCTCTGTCCCTTCGGACTCTTCGTCCGCGGCGGTGACTTCGGGCTCGGTCGCTACTAGATGATAGCGGTCGGCGATGTCCTCGGGCTTGCGGCCGCGCAGGGCTGCGACCTGTCTGGCGGTTCGGAGGCTCAGGAGCCCGCGTACGGTGGCACGGGCGATGTTGATCGGGTTGTCGGAGCCGAGGGACTTGGAGAGCACGTCCTTGATGCCAGCGGCCTCCACTACCGCGCGCACAGCACCTCCGGCGATGACTCCAGTGCCGGGGGAGGCGGGCCTGAGCAGCACCCGCGCGGCGCCGAAACGGGTCTCGACCCGATGGGGGATGGTGCTGCCAAGAAGGGAGACCTTGACAACGTTTTTTCTGGCGTCCTCGGTGCCCTTGCGGATGGCCTCAGGCACTTCGGAGGACTTGCCGAGGCCGACGCCAACGGAGCCGGCACGGTCTCCGACGACTACCAGCGCGTTCCAGCGCAGGGTACGCCCACCCTTGTGCACTTTCTGGACCCGATTGAGGGAGACGAGCTTCTCCTCGAAGGCGGGCTCGCCGTTGTTTGCAAAGCTGCTCATAGCGTAGATCTCCTCAGAATTCCAGACCTGCTTCGCGGGCGCCGTCGGCTAAGGCGCGGACTCGGCCGTGATATAGGTACCCGCTGCGATCGAAGACGACTTTTGCTATGCCGGCGTCCTTGGCGCGCTGGCCGATTGCGAGGCCCACCGCGCGGGCGGCGGCGAGGGCGCCACGAGAGGTTCCGTCGGGCACCACATTCGGCTGCCGAGCATCGGCCTGGACGAGGGTGCGTCCGGCATCATCGTCGATGACCTGTGCGTAGATGTCGCGGAGGCTGCGGAAGACGCAGAGCCTGGGCCGTTCGGCGGTGCCGTATACGCGCTTTCGGACGCGTCGGTGGCGGCGGACTCTACGAGGCGTTTTTTTCTGTACGGTAGCCACAGTCAATTCGCTCCCTCATCAACGGCTAGGCAAGGGCCTGGGCGGCTTTGCCGGCCTTGCGGCGGATGTGCTCTCCTTGGTAGCGGAAGCCCTTTCCCTTGTAGGGCTCGGGTTTCTTGGAGGCCCGGATGCTGGCGGCGGTCTGTCCGAGCAGCTCCTTGTCGATGCCGCTGAGGGCAAGGCGACAGGAGAGGTAGTTGTTGTCGCCGGTTGGGACGAAGGTCTCGACCTGGGCCGAGATGCCCTCTGGGAGATCGAAGATAACGGGGTGAGAGAAGCCGAGCTGCATGCTGAGCCGCTGTCCCTGGTGCTGGATGCGGAAGCCGACTCCGTAGAGTTCCAAGACGCGGAGGTATCCTTCGGTGACCCCCGTGACCATGTTGGCGACGAGGCTGCGGGTGAGCCCGTGCAGAGAACGGTGCTCCCTGATGTCGGAGGGCCGCCGCAGGACGATGGTGTCGTCCTCGAGGGCGACCTCGATCGCACCGGGGAGCTGACGGGAGAGCTCTCCGCGGGGGCCCTTCACGGTGACTTGATGATCGCCGATCTCCACCGTGACGCCGGCGGGGAGGGGGATCGGAGCTTTTCCTATGCGCGACATATCGGATCACTCCCTACCATACATAGCACAGCACTTCGCCGCCGAGGCGGCGCCGGCGGGCCTCGCGATCAGCGAGGACGCCCTTAGAGGTGGAGAGCACGGCGATTCCCAGCCCACCCATGACGCGGGGTATGCGCTTGGCCGCGACGTAGACGCGCATCCCAGGCCGGCTGACGCGACGGAGACCGGTGATGACCCGCTCCCTCTCGGGGGTATAGCGGAGGTGTATGCGCAGCTGGCCGTGGCGCTTATCGTCTATCAGGTCGTACTTCTGGATGTAGCCCTGGGACTTGAGCACTTTGGCGATTTCGAGCTTGAGCTTGGAGGCCGGAACAAGCGCGTGGTCCTGGTGGACCATGTTGGCGTTTCGGATCCGGGTAAGCATATCGGCAATGGGATCGGTCATAGGCATTATTCTTTCCTACCAGCTCGCCTTGACGATACCGGGCAGCAGGCCGCGGTGGGCCATTTCGCGGAAGCATATGCGGCACATGCCGAAGCGCCGCATAAAGGCGCGAGGGCGGCCGCAGAGCTGGCAGCGGTTGTATTTGCGCACACGGAACTTGGGGGTGCGCTGGGCCTTCACTTTTAGTGCTTTACGGGCCACGGGTAGAACCTCCGATGTTGCTTGCCCTAGGTTTCCCGCAGTGGGAGGCCGAACTCCCGCAGCAGAATGAGGGCTTCCTCATCGTTCTTTGCGCTGGTAACTATGGTGACGTTCATGCCCTGAACTCGGGAGATGTTGTCCACGTCCATCTCGGGAAAGACGATCTGCTCGCGGAGGCCGAGGCTGTAGTTGCCGTGTCCATCGACGGCCTCGGGAGGAAGGCCGCGAAAGTCCCGGATGCGAGGCAGAGCGGTGCTGATAAGGCGATCGAGGAACTCATACATGCGGTCGCGCCGGATGGTAACCTTGCAGCCGATGGGATTGTTCTCGCGCACCTTGAACTGTGCTATGGAGCGCTTGGACCGGGTTATGACGGGGCGCTGGCCAGCGATCGTGGTGAGGTCCTGCATGGCGCTGTCGAGGAGCTTTGGGTCTTGGGTGGCCACGCCTACGCCCATGCTCACCACGATCTTCAGGAGCCTGGGCACCTGCATGATGTGGCGATACCCGAGGCGCCCGACGAGGGCGGGGGCAATTTCCTTGAAGTAGCGCTCCTTGAGCCGCGGCTGCGGCGGGGCCTCTACTTGCGAACTGGCTTCTTCTTTCTTTTTCCGTTGCTGAGCGGTCATGGGGAAATTCCCTACTTAATGGCGTCGACGGACTCGCCGCAGCGGCGGCACATCCGTACGGTCCTTTTTTCCAGGGTGCCCCTGCGGACACGGGTGGGGCGGTCGCAGTTGGGGCATACCAGCATAACGTTGGCGATGGATATGGGCCCCGGCTGTTCCACGCGGCCGGTCTGGATCTGGGTAGCACGGGTGGCACGGCCGCGGGGCCGAGAATGCTTGATGACCATGTTGACGCCCTCTACTATGAGGTGCTCGTGATCGGGCAGGAGGCGCAGGACGCGGCCGCGCCGGCCCGGCCGGCGGTTGGCCTCCCGCTGCTGGGCTTCCGGGTCAAGCCGGTCGATCTCTTCCGGGGTAAGGCGGCCCTCCCGGTCGCGTCCGGATCTCACGTAGACCGTGTCGCCGACCTTGATATGAATCTTGCGTCGGCGGGCGGTGCCGGCGGCATTCTTGGGGGTCACTCAGATTACCTCCGGGGCGAGGGAGACGATTCTCATGAACTCTTTCTCGCGCAGTTCCCGGGCGACGGGGCCGAAGACACGGGTGCCGCGGGGGTCCCGCTGATCGCTGATGAGAACGACGGCGTTCTCGTCGAAGCGGATAATGGAGCCGTCGAGGCGGCGGAACGGCTGGGCCTGACGGACGACTACGGCGCGAGACATCTCTCCCTTGCGGATGGGGGCGCCGGGTGTCACCTGCTTGATGGCGACGACAATCACGTCGCCGACGCGGGCGTACCTGCGACTAGAGCCTCCGAGGACGCGGATACACTCCACCACGCGGGCGCCGGAGTTGTCTGCAACCTTCAGTCTCGTGCGAAGCTGGATCATGGTCGTATCCGGTCGGAGTTACCGACCAACGCTCTCCTGTTGTTTCGCCTCTTTGGCGGCGTCGATGACGTGCTGGGAGAGGTGAGCCGGGACCTCCTGATAGTTGGAGAAGCGCATGCTATAGGTGCCCCGCCCACCGGTGAGGGAGCGAAGTCCGGAGGCATAGCTGGCCATCTCGGCCAGCGGGACCTGGGCGCGGACGAGCTGGGACTTGCCCGTGGGCTCCATGCCGAGGATCTGGGCTCGCTTGCTGTTGAGGCCTCCGATGACGTCACCCATGTGCTCTGAGGGGACGATGACCTCGACTTCGACGATGGGCTCGAGAAGCAGGGTCACGGCCTGTTCAGCGGCCTTTTGGAGGGCGATGGAGCCGGCGATCTTGAAGGCCATGTCGGAGGAGTCCACCGAATGGCTGGACCCGTCGTCGAGGATGGCCCGCAGATCGGTGAGGGGGTAGCCGGCGAGGACCCCCTTTTCCACGGCCTCGCGCACGCCTTTCTCGACCGCGGGGATGAAGTTGCGAGGGACTGCGCCACCCCTGACCGCGTCGACGAATTCGAAGCCGGTGCCACGCGCGAGGGGCTCGACGCGAAGCCAGACGTCGCCGAACTGGCCGCGGCCGCCGGTCTGGCGCTTGAAGCGTCCCTGCACGCGCGCCTTGCCCCGGACGGTCTCCTTGTACGGGATCTTGGGGGCGCCGGTCCGAACTTCGACGCCGTACCTGCGCTGGAGGCGAGAGACGGCGATTTCCAGGTGGAGGTCGCCGATGCCGGAGAGGATGCTCTCCTTGGTCTCGGGGTCCATGGAGAACTGGATGGTAGGGTCCTCTTCGGAGAGTCGGGCGAGGGCACTGCCGACTTTGTCTTCGTCGGCCCTGGATTTGGCGGAGATGGCGAGGGAGAAGACGGAGATGGGGAACTCGACGCCCGGGAGTAGGATGGGATCGGATTCATCGCAGAGGGTGTCGCCGGTGACCGTGGCATGCAGCTTGGCGACGAGCGCGATGTCCCCGGCGGGGACATTTGCCACGGCCTCCTGCTTCTTGCCCACGGCGGAGAGGAGCGAGCCAACGCGCTCGCGCTCTCCACGGGTGGCGTTGTAGACGGCGGCATCGCTGTGGATGGTGCCGGAATAGACTCGAAAGTGGGTCAGGCGTCCCGCGTAGGGGTCGGCGGTGGTCTTGAAGACGAGGGCGCTGAGCGGGGCCTTGGGATCGACCGGTCGCTCTTTCTCTTCGGAAGTGCGAGGATCGCTGCTGTTGACGGCGCCAGCGTCCCGCGGGGACGGGAGGTCGGCCGCGA
Source organism: Bacillota bacterium (assembly GCA_030597345.1). Lineage (GTDB taxonomy): Bacteria > Armatimonadota > Hebobacteria > Hebobacterales > Hebobacteraceae > JAUVSA01. Next base: position 3,530 of record JAUVSA010000073.1, on the reverse strand, counting down.
TGGTGCCAAGGAGGCAGCGGACGCCGATCATCTTGGGGGCCGCTAGAGCGACGGTGGGCACAACCTTTCCGGAGAGCGTGGAGGCGCGGAGGCCCCGGACGATTTCGTCGGGGGAGAGGCTCTCCTCCTCGAGGTACTTCTCCATAAGTTCGTCGTCAGCTTCGGCCGCGGCCTCGATGAGCTTCTCCCGGTATTCAGCAACGACGGCGGCCATGTCCTCGGGGATGGGGCTCTCGGATTCTTTTCCGCCGTCTACGGTGTAGGCAACGTTGTTGACGAGGTCAACGACTCCGGTGAGACCGGCATGGCTGCCGAGGGGGAGGGAGACGGCGACGGCGTTACACTGGAGCGCCTCTCTGACCTCGGAGAGGGTGCGGGCGAAGTCGGTGTGCTCCTTGTCGAGCTTGGCAATGGCGATGGCGCGGGGAAGGCCGCGCTCGGCCGCCATGGTGGCATAGCGTTCGGTCTGGACCTCGACGCCTGATACCGCGTCGACTACGACGACGGTAGCATCAGCGACCCGCAGGGCGGCGGACACTTCCCCGGTGAACTCGGCGTATCCCGGGGTGTCGAGGAGGTTGATCTTGTGGCCGTCCCACTCGAAGGGCAGCAGAGACAGCGAGATAGATATACCGCGGTCTATCTCTTCCGCGTCGGCGTCGCCGACGGTGTTGCCTTCGTCGATGGAGCCAAGTCGGTCGGTCACGCCCGCGGCGAAGAGCACGGCCTCGGCAAGAGAAGTCTTGCCGCACTGGCCGTGACCCAGGAGCACCACGTTGCGCAAGTGATCTGTGTCGTAGATCCTCATGCCTTGCGGGCCTCCTGCCACTGAGCAATGGGAGGTGTCATTATCTCGCTTTCTCCAGCACGGAGACGACACGCCACCGCTTGGTCTTGCTGAGAGGCCTGGTCTCCATGATGCGCACGCGATCGCCGAGGCCGCACTGGTCGTCGGCGTCGTGGGCCTTGCAGCGGGAGGTGCGGCGGATGACCTTTTTGTAGAGTGGGTGGCGCACCAAGCGGTTCATCTCGATCACCACGGTCTTATTCATGCGGTCACTGACGACCACGCCTTCTCGTACTTTGCGTCTGCCTCGCTCGGCCATAGGGGGGTCCTCTCGGGGAGCGTTCACGGGGCCACTGCAGTCCCGCGCTCGGAGAGTATGGTCAAGATACGCGCTATGTTCTTTCGCACTTCGCGCATACGTCGCGGGTTCTCCACCTGCTGCGTGCTGGACTGGAAGCGCAGGTTGAAGAGTTCCTGGCGGTCCTCCTCCAGTTGCTCTTGCAGCTCGACTGTTGTCATCTCTCTAAGCTGACCTGGCTTCACCGGTTGCACTCCCGACTTCTTCCCGCATGATGAAGCGGGTAGGAATGGGCAGTTTATGGGCGGCCTTGCGAAGGGCCTCTTGTGCCGTTTCCAGAGGCACGCCTCCCATTTCGAAGAGGACGCGGCCTCGCTTGACGACGGCGACCCAGAATTCGACCGATCCCTTTCCGCTGCCCATGCGCGTCTCGGCCGGCTTCGCGGTGACCGGCTTGTCTGGGAAGACTCGCACCCAGACCTTGCCGGCGCGCCGTATGTGCCGCGTCATAGTGACGCGGGCGGCCTCTATCTGACGGCTGGTTAGCCAACAGTTGCCGAGGGCAATAAGGCCGTACTCGCCGGAGATGATGGTGTTGCCCCGGCTAGCCTTGCCCAGTCTGCGGCCCCTGTGGTGTTTCCGATATTTGATCTTGGACGGCATCAACATCGTTCTTCTGCTCCTCTGATTCGGCGCCGACGCTGGGCTGGGCCTGTTCCGGTGGGCCCGCGGAGGCGTCAGTGGCTTCCTGTGCCGCGGAAACGTCGGTGGCTTCCTGTGCCGCGGAGGCGGCAGTGGCTTCCTGGGCCGCGGAGGGGGTCTCCTCGGTCTCGGCGGTGGCTGCCGGCTGCTCCTCAGGCTGGGCCTCCACTCTGCGCGCCGCGCCGACGCGGCGCCAGCCCTTGCGGGGCTTGTCGGCGGTAGCGGCCGGGCGCACGGGCCTGGTTTCAGACCGGGAGGCTTCGGGGAGGACGTCTCCTCGATAGATCCAAACCTTGACGCCGATGTTGCCGGTGGCGGTTCGCGCCTCTGTGAAGCCGTAGTCGATGTCCGCGCGGAAGGTATGGAGGGGAATCTTGCCATCCCGGTCCCCGTAGCGACGGGACATTTCTCCGCCACCGAGGCGACCGGAGAGCAGGACGCGAATACCCTTCGCTCCCATCCTCATGGAGCGCTGCAGGGCCTGGCGCACCGTACGCTTGAAGGCGATCCTGCGCTCGAGCTGACTGGCGACGTTCTCCGCGACGAGATTGGCGTCGAGTTCGGCCTGCCGGATCTCCTGGACGTTGATGTGGACCTTGCTCTTGACAACGCGCTCGATGTCGGCGCGGATATCCTCGACGCCCCGGCCACCGCGACCGATGATTATTCCGGGTCTGGCGGTGTGAAGAGTGAGCTTCAGCATGTTCGGAGCGCGCTCGATCTCTATCCGGCTGATGCCGGCGTCCCGGTTTCGGGAGCGGGGACCGCCACGGCCCGATCCGCCACGGCCCGATCCGCCACGGCCCGATCCGCCACGGCCCGATCCGCCGCGGCCCGATCCGCCGCGGCCCGATGAGTCACCGGCGAAGCGCTCCCGCAAGAGGCGACGGACCCGGGCGTCTTCCAGCACCCATTCGCGATAGATGGCCTTGCGAGCGTACCAACGGCTATCCCAATCGCGGATGATTCCGAGTCGCATCCCAATAGGGTTGACTTTCTGTCCCATCGGCCTCTCCTTCGGCTCACTGCTCTTCGTCGCTGAGGACGACTCTGATATGGCTGATTCGCTTGCGGATCATGACGACGCGGCCCGCGGAGGCGAAGCGCCAGCGCTTGAGGGTAGGGCCGGCATCCACGGATGTCTCGGCGACCCAGAGCTCCTCGCGGTCCATGCCGTGGTTGTTCTCGGCGTTGGCGGCGGCGGAGTCGATGACGCGTCGAATAGCACGCGCGGCGCGGTGAGGCATCACGTCCAGCAGCGACTGCGCCTGCTTGAGGGGCAGTCCGTTTACGAGCCGGAGCGTGCGCCGCACCTTCTGGGGCGACATGCGGACATAGCGGGCAATGGATCTAGCTTGCATATTCGCGCGAGCTTCCTCTCAGTCCAGCTATCATGTCATCTGAGCGTGGTCGAGCGCTCAGCACGGTGGCCGTGGGACCGGAAGTGGCGGGTTGGTGCGAACTCGCCGAGCTTGTGGCCCACCATGTTCTCGGTGAGGAAGATGGGTATGTGCCTGCGCCCATCGTGGATGGCAATAGTATGGCCTATCATCTCCGGGGTGACGGTCGATGCGCGGGACCAGCACTTGATGATACGCTTCTCGCCGGAGGCGTTCATGCGGTCGATCTTCTTCAGCAGTTTAGGGTGAACGTAGGGTCCTTTTTTTAGAGACCTTGGCATTGCAGTTTCCTGTCTTACTTGGCGCCGCGCCGCCGTAGGATGAGCCTATCGGAGGGCTTCTT
>JAUVSA010000129.1 GCA_030597345.1 Bacillota bacterium | reverse complement strand
CCTTCGTGACCCTCTCCGCGCATATCGCCGCCATGCACCCTGTGTCCACGATTGGCGCCGCCCATCCCGTGAACCTGTTCTCTCTGCCTGAGGTCCCGGAGGAGAAGAAGGAGGCAGAGGAAAGGGAGGAGCCGGCGGAGGGCGAAGCGGTCGCCGAAGAGCGCGAAGAACGCAAACCGAGTGGGAACGCGGTGACGGAGAAGGTCGTCAACACCTTCGCCCAGCAAGCGCGGGTCATCGCAGAGGCGCGCGGCCGCAATGCCGACTGGGCCGAACGGGCGGTGCGAGAGAGCGAGGCAATCAGCGCCGCGGAGGCACTGGCGCTTGGAGTAGTGGATCTGCTCGCGGACGACCTCGCCGATCTCCTCGCGCAGGTCGACGCGTGGGAGGTATCACTTCCGGGGAACCGAGTTGTTTTGCTCAACACGGCGGGCGCGCCGGTGCTCGAGATTCCAGCAACGGCCAAAGAACGGTTCTTGCACGTACTCGCCGATCCGAATATACTGCTGGTGTTGCTCGTGTTGGCCGGGATGGGCATCATGTTCGAGTTGCAGAACCCGGGAGCGATCCTCCCGGGAGTGATTGGCGGCCTCTCGCTGCTGATCGCGCTGTACTCGATGGCAGTGCTGCCGGTGAACTACGCGGGAGTGGGCCTGATCATCTTCGCCATGCTGTTATTCCTGGCGGAGGTGAAAGTCGTTTCACACGGTGTCCTGAGCGTGGGCGGCGTGGCATCCTTTGTAATAGGAGCTCTGATGCTCGTAGATACGCCCTATGAGTCCGCGTTGAGAGTCTCTTGGCAGGTCATCGTCGTGATGGTCTGCCTGATGGTCCTCTTCTTCCTCTTCGTCGTAGGCGCTGCGATCCGGGCGCACATGCGCAAGGTGGAAACCGGAGAGCAGGGCATGTTGAAGGCCCGAGGTCGAACGCTGGGCAGGCTCGATCCGGCGGGAAGCGTGTTCGTGGCAGGCGAGCGCTGGCGGGCGCGCGCGACCGAAGGCGAGATCGGGGAGAGGGAGGAGATCGAGGTAGTTTCCCAGGAAGGATTCACACTGATCGTGCGTCGGATAGAGGCTGCGAGTGCGCCGGAGGCGAACCGTTAGTCGGGATCGACGCGCCAGTTCAGCGAAAGGAGTGAGTGCCCATGGGTGAAGGAAACATTGGTCTGCCAATTACGATTGCGCTGATTGCGTTTGTGATCATCCTGCTGGCCGCCGCGGTGCGAATTCTGCGAGAGTACGAGCGCGCGGTCATCTTCCGGCTCGGTCGACTGATCCCGGTCAAGGGGCCGGGTCTGATTCTGCTGATCCCGGTAGTGGACAGAATGGAGCGCATCAGCACGCGCATCCAGACCATCGACGTTCAGCGCCAAGAAGTGATGACCAGGGACAACGTCCCGGTTACGGTGGACGCGGTCGTGTATTACCGGGTGATGGATCCCAGCGACGCAGTGGTGAAGGTGCAGAATTTCCACAAGGCCACCTACCTAATCGCGCAGACCACGCTTCGGAGCGTGCTTGGGCAATCCGAGTTGGATGACCTCCTGGCGGACCGGGAGAAAATCAACCACCGGCTCCAGGAGATCATAGACGAGCAGACCGAGCCGTGGGGGATCAAGGTCTCGATGGTCGAGGTGCGGGATGTCGTCCTGCCGGACAGCATGAAGCGGGCGATGGCGAGGCAGGCCGAGATCGAGCGAGAGCGGCGGGCGAAGGTGATCAACGCTGAAGGAGAGTACCAGGCCGCGCAGCGACTCCAGGATGCTGCGAAGATCATGGCGGAAGAGCCAATCGCGCTCCAGCTTCGCTTCCTGCAAACCCTGGCCGAGGTGGCATCGGAACACAACTCTACAACCATCTTCCCGGTGCCCATAGACTTGTTCACGCCCTTCATCAAAGGGCTCGCGCCGCAGTCGGGTCCGGGTCCTCAAGGCGGCGGCTCCACGACTGAGCAGACGGGATAGCTCGACCGTCAGCGGGCCAACGGGTCAGCGGGTTCGCAGGGAGGATAGGTAGCGCTCCGCAAGAATCACGGCCGCACAGTCGTCGTACGGTCGGGGCGGAGTCTGGAGAGCAACCGGCAAGAGACGGCGCCAGCCGCGAGGCGGATTGTCTTCGAAGTAGCGACGGCGACCCGCCTCGCTGGAGCGATGTTCGTCGACCAGAAGCGGTGCCAGTGGACAGCCGGCCTCGCGCAGGGCGCGAGTCACCTCCCGCGAGGCAGTGCGGTCCCCTATCAGCAGCTGCCCAACGGCGTGTTCCGCCACCAGACGGGCGACTTCCTGGGCAACCTGGTCGGTTGACACGACTGCGCGGTGGCGAACGGCACCATCGGCGGCCAGCACCGCGATTCCACACTTGTCTCGGCCTGGATCCACGGCAAGCACTGGACCCCTGGCTGGATCTGGCTTGTGCATAGGGTCCGACCTCACGTACAGCACAGAGGGCGCATCGCGCCCCCTGCTCCGGCGGGGCTGCCCTGCAGCGCCCGGCTAGTGCCCCGCCCGAGACGAGGGGCCGGTCGCCTTCTCCTCACCGTGTAGTCTATTTACCCCATGACCCCCGAACAGTGCATACCGGCAGGGAACAGCTCGTGCTCGTCGACCTCGCCTCTGGAAGGGCGCGCGCCTGGAGGCTAACTGCCAGAAGTCGCTGTGATCGGCTCTACGAGCAGGTCCACCGCGAGGGGGCCACTGGTCCACGTGTCGCCGGCTGCGACCGCGGTGACGCGGGCAGGTCCGTTGACCTCCCGAAGCCGTTCGATTGCCCCAAAGAGCTCTTCGAAGCCCATTTCCCCCACCGCTCGCGGCGGGGACCCGAAGACCTCGCCCCCAAACGCACCCGGTCGGGGCATCACATTCTCCGCCCTGGCCTTCGCGCCGACTTCGTCCCGCAGCAGGCTCACCAGCGCCTCCATGAGCGCCGGGGGGGACAGTCTGCCGTCAACGATAGTCTCCGCCAGTGCCTCCCCCTTGCCGAAGACGAGATGGTTGTGGAAGAGCTCGAAGTCGATCGGGACTGGCTCGTCCTTGTGGGTGTTCATCACGGAGAAGGCGCGAACGATGACATCTCCCGCGGTCTGATGGACGGCTTCGGCAACGGCGTCAAGCACCTGGTCGTCGGAGGCCCAAGTCAGCGAGTCCCCCTCGGGGTCCGGCACCGGCTTGGCGAGAACCACGGCTCGCTCGTCTCCGGCCATGGGAAGCGCGCCGGCCGCACGCACCATCTCGTCCAGACGTGCCGCAAACACCTCCAGCTTCGTACGAATCGTGGCAGGCGGAGCGCCACCATCGATCACTTCCGCCGCGATGGGTTGCCCCGCCCCGAAGAGGATCGGCCGGCCGCGTTCTATCACGACACCGTGGGTCAGCCATTTCCGCCACGCTTCCAGGTCGTCGATGACTCTCAGGCGCTTGTCGTGCTCTCTCCCCAGGTTCGTGAGCAGTCGAGTCTGACGCTCTACGACAGCTTCTCTCTCCTTCACCTGAGCTGAGGCGCGAGCAAGCTTCACTTGCTCCTGGCGCAGGGCTGCTCTTGCTTCCGCTAGCTCGCCCTTGGTTTCCTCGAGATCGGCCTCGACGGCGTTCAACGCCTGCAACTGCGCCTCAGAGGCTTGTCGGAGACGTTCGAACTCTCTCTCCTGTCGCTTGAGCTGGCCGTCCAGGCTGGCCAGCCGCTGCGAGAGCACTGTTCGCTCCTGGCGCATTTGCCCAACTCGCAGGAAGCCGTCCTTTACGTCTCTCGACACCAACATGGCGGTGCCCAGAGTGAGGATGGTGATGAGCATTCCTGCCGCGACGGAGATAACAATCGCCGTGTGGCGGGGGCGAAGTCCGAACAGGCTGAGCCGCTTGCGACCCATGCGCCGTCCGACAATGTCTCCCACATACGCGATCACCCCGCTTACGGCCACCAGCGTGATAATCAGGAAGATTCCGTAGAACTCGCCCACGAGGAGTCTCTCCCGGAGTCAACATTCCCCACCCAGCGGATTATAGCCGTCGTGCGCCCGAGGCGTCAACCAGACGGACCTGCGCGCGGGCGGACGCTGCCGCCAAGTGCTAGCTCTTGAGCCGCTCGGAAACGTCCTGCCAGTAGATGGCCCAGCGGCCGGAGCGGGGGCCAGCGCGGCAGTATCGTCTGGCACCGGTCCAGATAGTAGCGAAAACGCTGGAGATGGTGCTCCCCTCCGAACTTGTCCAGAAAGTTCGCCGCCGCGCCCGCATAGACCAAGCACTTGAAGAGCGCGGCATAGGCCACCCCGCGGGACAGCTCTGCTCCGCCGGCCACCGGAAGCCCTGATTCTGACGCGCAGACGCCGTAGTGGTGCACCATCTCCTCCCAGCCCTCGGCGCCGATGTCGCTTTCGGGCTGTGCCAGCAGAGCGGCCAGGTCGAACTCCAGCGGCCCGATGGTCGCCTGCTCGAAATCGAACACGTGAAGCCCGGCCTCTGTGACCAGGAGATGGTGAGGGGTGAATTCGAAGTGGATGAACCCCACCGGCCGCTCGCACAGGAAGTCGATCAGGGGGCCGGCCTGTTCCGCCAGGCGTTCCCACTCCGCTTCCTCTATTGCCGCGCCGGTCAGTTCAGCGATACGGTCCAGCGCAATCCGCACGGCGTTCAGATAGTAGCTCGCTCCCAGGCTTTCCTTGTCGATCTTCCGGATCTCCGCGGTCAACTCGCGGAGATGCCCATGGGCAGTCCCGTGCAGGGCCACGAGTGCATTTACGGCCGACCGCAGCCAGTGTCGTTTCAGCGAAGGATCTGAAGCCTCCAGCCGCTCTGCCAGCGTCTCATCGCCTAGATCCTGCATGATGAGCAAGGCTTGATCGTCTCTCAGCTCCCCTGCGTGAACCTGTGGCACCGCGCAGCCGTATCGCTTCAGCAGCTCCAGCACGCCCCGCTCGCGGCGATAGCAGGCCGAGAAGAACGCGATCCGGTCAGCTGCATACCGCTTGGCTATGACACTGTCGGGACCTCCGTCCGACCAGGCCAGGCCAACCCGGTAGACCGTGTTCCGCGAAGCCTTTGGGTGGACGGCGGCTTGGGTGATCTCGGGCGTGCTCGTTCCAGCGCGGGCGAGCAGCCTTATCAGGTCGTCTCTCTCATACCCCAGTTCCTGAGATGCCCGCTGCGCGGGATCTCCGATCGGGGGTGCGTCCTCGCCCGAGGGCGGAGGCGCGGTGCGGGCGAGGTACGCCAGCGCCCCATCTAGTTCCTGTATCCGCGCCAGAACAGCGTTGCGTGTGCGAAGCAGCAGCTCCCTCCGGCTCCGGGCGGCCTGCGGGTCAGCCGCGCGGCCTCTCAACTTCTCTCGCTCATAGAGCAGCAGAGAGAGCAGATCTTGGTTGAGCCTGCGGGCGGCCGTGAGATAGCCCTCCAATCGCTCTGGCATCTCGCCGGTCTGCCGTGCGTTGCGAAGCATGCGGATTCCCTGCCGATGGGATTTGCTGGCTAGATCGGCCAGGCGGAGCTTTGCACTCCGCACCACCCCGCGCAGGTTCGGCATCTCCGAGAGCCGAGAAGCCGGAAGCTGCTCCCAGAGCTTGATCGCCTCCAGCAGCCGGTCGCGTCCATAGTAGATCCGCGCCAGCCGCAGCACCGCGCTGGGCCTGATCAACAGATTCCGAACCGGTACTTGCTCCCACTCCGCCAGCGCCTCGTCGAGCATACGCTGGTCAGCGTAGATCTTCCCCAGCAAGACATGGGCCTCGACTTCAGCGATCGGCCGCCAGAGGATGCTCTCTGCGGTCGCGCCGACCAGCATCGACTCGGTGATGCCCGTCTCGTAGTGCACCCGGTAAAGGGGGTCTCCGAGCACCGCCAGCGGCAATCCGCGATGGAGAGCCACCCGCACGGAGGGCGATTGCTCGGTGCCGGGGATGAGCCCTAGGAAGTAGCTGGCCTGAAGGAGCTTCTGGATCGCGGCGCCCAGCAGGAATCCGGCCAGCAACAGCAGTCCGATCAACCACAGCACTCCCGAATGCAGGGCGACCAGACCCCACGCGGCCATCAGCGCTCCCAGGCCCCAGTAGAGGCCCAGGATTCGCCAGTCGTTCCACCCGAGCCACTGGAAGTGGTGGTGGAGAGGAGTGCAGAGAAAGGGGCGAGCGGTTTCGGTGGTCTGGTGACGAAGGGGCCTCGCTATGCGCCAGAGACCCCGCACCGTTCCCATTTGCACCACCACCGAGGCAGCATTGATGACAAAAGGCGCCGCCAGCAGCGGGAGCGACAGTTCAGCGTGGGCGAAGATCGCCAACGCCGCCAGTCCGGCCCCGATACCGAGAGCCCCGGTGTCTCCCATCAGCAGCCGCGCCGGCGGCAGGTTG
>JAUVSA010000181.1 GCA_030597345.1 Bacillota bacterium | reverse complement strand
GCGGCCTGAGAACGGGATTCCGCATCGAAACCGTCACGGGCGAGACGGGCACGCTTGCACGAAGTGGGTTCAGCAGTTCCTACCGGGTCGGGCGCTATGGCGTCGATCTCACCAGCTTCGAGGCCGTCGCCGTGGCCGAGTTGGAGGCGGCTTTGGCGAGGGCCGGCAGGGGAGAACCCATCGTGCTGGTGATCGATGAGGTGGGGAGGATGGAACTGGTCTCGGAACGCTTTCGCAACGCCGTCGAGTGCGCATTCTCCGAGGTGGCTCACGTGGTGGCAACCATCATGCAGCGGAGACACCCCTTTGCCGATGAGCTGAAGGCTCATCCCGATGTGACTCTGATCAGAGTTACGGCTCAGAATCGGGACCGTCTGCCATTGGAAGCTCTCCGCCGGCTCCGCTGAAGGCCGCCTTGGCGGCATCATAGACTGTCTTGGCCGGCACCGCGTGGGATTGAGCGGCCTGCCGGCAGTCCTCATATTCGGGGGCCGCGCTGAGGATCTCCGAGCCGAGTCGGCCAATCTTCACGCGGATGGGACCATAGTCGGTCTCGACCACTCGCCATTCGCGATCCAGACAGCGGCGCCGCACCTCGACAAGGCGGATGCCGAGAGTGGTGGTCTCGCGAAAGATAATCTCGCTCAGGCTGTCGGCCAGGGCAGGCTCGGAGAGCACCGAGACCACGGTGGCCGGACGCGATTTCTTCATCGTGACGGGTGAGTAGAATACGTCCAGGGCGCCTGCGGCGAAGAGTCGGTCCATCAGATATCCGAACAGCTCGGGATTCATGTTGTCCAGGTTGGTCTCGATGACCACCAGGCGCTGCTCGCGCGGCTGCGTCGCGCCCTCTCCGAGGAAGAGACGCAGCAGGTTGGGATGGGGAAGATCCAGGCTGCCCGCTCCCCACCCGATTCTGTGGAGCGTCATCGGCGGCATAGTCCCGAACTGCCGACACACGCTTGTCAGAATGGCGGCACCGGTGGGGGTCACCAGTTCCGCCTCAACGGGGCCACCGTACGTGGGCACGCCTTTGAGGAGCTCCACGGTGGCCGGCGCGGGCACTGGCAGCCTTCCGTGGGCGCTATCCACCCACCCGCCTCCCAGGGGAAGCGCAGAGGCGTAGACTTCGGTGACGCCGAGACGGCGTAACCCGCAGAAGGCGCCCACTATGTCTACAATGGCATCCACCGCGCCGACTTCGTGAAAGTGAACCTCCGTCACGCTAGTCCCATGGACATGGGCCTCCGCCTCCGCCAACCGTCGGAAGGCCGACTCCGCGGCCTGGCCGACGTCCGGGGGCAGATTCGCGCTGGCGATTATGTCGAGTACATCGGCGAGGCCGCGATGAACGTGAGATTCCTCGGTGCTAACCCGAACCTTGGTGCCAGCGATACCTTGCTTGGCGACTCGCTCCGCCGTTACTTCGTAGCCTGCAAGGGGAAGCTGGGACAGATCTGTGCGCAGGTCATCGAGGGAGAGGCCGGCATCGATGAGCGCGCCCAGCAGCATATCTCCGCTGATGCCAGAGAAGCAGTCGAGATAGGCGATCATGTCTTTCTCTCTCCGCGCGCCAGGAGCGCAGCAAAATAGCCCGCGCCGAAGCCATTGTCGATGTTGACGACTGCCACTCCGGCGGCGCAGGAGTTCAGCATGGCGAGCAACGCGGACAGACCGTGGAAACTCGCACCATAGCCCACTGAGGTAGGGACGGCGACGACCGGTGCGGAGACCAGGCCGCCGACAACGCTCGCCAGCGCGCCCTCCATGCCGGCGATGACGATGATGACGCGCGCCTTGGCGAGCTTGTCACGATGAACGAGCAGTCGGTGCAGCCCGGCCACCCCGACGTCGAAGATCCGCTCCACCCGGCAGCCCATCGTCTCCGCGGTGACCGCTGCCTCTTCGGCCACCGGGACGTCGGCCGTTCCGGCAGTGACCACCGCCACAGGGCGGGCCCGCGAAGAGGGCCTGCGAGGCTTGCCGATCACTACAATGCGAGCGATCTCGTGACACACTGCGTCAGGGAACTCTTCCTTTACAGCATTGCATATCTCGGGGCTGCATCGTGTGGCGAGCGCAAACCGGTGGTGATCGCGAACGCGCCGGGCGATGAGGAGCACCTGTTCCACGGTCTTCCCCTCGCAGTAGATAACCTCCGGGAAGCCGGTTCGAAGCTCTCGGTGGGTATCAATCTTGGCGAAGCCGAGGTCCTCGAAGGGGAGCGCGCGCAGGCGTTCCACTGCATCGCCAATGGGCACGCGGCCAGCGCGGACGTCGCGCAGGAGCTTTGCGAGCTGCCGTTCGGTCATGACAGAGCCTGGCGGAACTCACGCACTCGATCGGTTGCTGGGCGGTGATAGAAGATTGAGCCGCCTGAGACGAAGTCGTCAGCCCCGAGCTGGGCGAGTTCCGCGATGTTGCTTGGCTCCACGCCGCCATCTACTGTTATCGTGACGTCGTGGCTGCCCTCTCGGATCATCTGTGCGAGGGCCACGATCTTCCGTCGGGAGGCCGGGATGAACTCTTGGCCGGAGTATCCGGGGTTCACCGACAGCAGCAGGACGTAGTCCACGTCGTCCAGGACCCACTGGATCATCTCCAAGGGAATGGCTGGATCCACGGCCACACCGGGCCGGGCGCCGAGGCCGCGGATGTGCGTCAGCGACCTCTGGAGATGACCCTCGGCCTCTGGGTGGATGGCGACCCGATCCGCGCCGGCCTCAATCACCTGGGGCGCGATGAGGTCGGGCTGGTTGACCATGAGGTGGGCATCGAACGGCAGATCCGTCAGCGGCCGCAGGGCGGCAATCAGGTCCTTGCCGAAGGTGATGTTCGGCACGAAGTTGCCGTCCATAACGTCGAAGTGCAGCCCGTCCACGCCGGCATCAATGACCGCGCGGACGTCGTCCTCGAGGCAGCGATAGTTGGCCGCCATTACGGAGGCGAAGAGCCGCGATTTGGACATGGGACACCTCCAACTGAGAAGTCAACATTCGACGGTGTTCACGGTGCGTCCTGCCCCGGCGCACCCGCCGCGCGTATGATCACGGGCCTCGAGGCGCACAAACGGAAACCGGACTCCTGCTAGCCCCTCTGCCCCTGGGTCATCTGGGCCGCCAGCTGGATCGCCTGGACCATACTGGTGGGGTCGGCGACCCCTTTGCCGGCAATGTCGAAGGCGGTGCCGTGATCTACGGAGGTGCGGATGATGGGGAGGCCGAGGGTGACGTTCACGCCGGAAGTGCGCAGGCCACGACCGGACCGCGCCAGGAACCCGACCGTCTTTAGCGCGATATGCCCGTGGTCGTGGGTCATTGCTACTACCGCATCGAACTCGCCAGCGCGGTGGCGCGCGAAGACCGTGTCCGGCGGCAGGGGACCGATGGCCTCAATGCCTTCCTTTGCTGCATCGGAAACCGCTGGTGTGATCTCGTTCTCCTCCTCATCTCCAAAGAGTCCTGACTCACCCGCGTGAGGATTGAGGCCTGCCACCGCGATGCGCGGCCGCGGCAACCCCATTCGCTGAAGCGCCGCATTGGTCAGGCGGATGACCGAGAGGACACGGCAGCGGGTAACCAGGCCACATGCCTCCCGCAGCGCTACGTGCGCGGTGACGTGGGACACGCGCATGTCGCCGTCGACGAGCATCATGGCGACCTCGCGGGCCTCGCAGAGCGCGGCCAGCATCTCGGTGTGTCCAGGATAAGGCACGCCCGCAAGCCGCAGCGCTTCCTTGTTGATCGGCGCGGTGACGATGCCTGCGACCTCGCCTGCCCGGGCCAGTTCCGCCGCCCGCGTGATGTAGTCCGCGGCGGCGGCTCCGGCGGCGGCGCTGACCTGACCGAGAGGGATGGTAAGAGGATCGGCATTCTCCAGGTCGAGCAGGCAGATCCGCCCCAGATGCTGGTCAGCTTCGGATGCGCTCCTCACCACCCGCGCGGGGAAGCCGCGGCCGAGCAGCTCGGCCGCCTGGCGCAGGGCACGGGAGTCCCCAACTACAAGCGCGCGGCTACCGGCGCGAGCGCGGCGTCGGGCGAGAGCGGAGACGACGACCTCCGGTCCCACACCGGCAGGGTCCCCCATGGTGATCGCCAACAGAGGTCTTGAGTCAGCGGTCATTCGGCGGTCTCCAGTGCAGCAGCGCGCTGCCCCAAGTAGGCGAACAGTCTCACGACTGCGTGCTCGTCTCCGGCCGCCCCGGGCTTCAACACGAGAGGCCGGGTGTCGAGCTCTCCGCCAGCAGCCATCCCTGCCGCAATGCCCGGCAGCGGCTCATCGTCGACCATGATGGCATCTGTGCCGAGCGCCTTCAAGACGCCGTGTGCGGTCGCGCCACCTCCCACTAGAAGTCCGTGCGGCGGCGACTGCGTGGCCAACACGAAGGTGAGATGGGCGAGATGCTCAACGACCAGCTCCACGGGCCGCGCGACCTGGGGAAGGGCGCCGACCGCGTGGACGAGGGTGTCGCGACCGGCATCGAGCTCGTCCCCGGCCCGGGCAATAGCCTCGGCAAGGTCCGGAACCGGCTCGTCTCTTCGGGTCAGGTTTCGGCAGGGCAGTTGAATGACAGCGATATCGCGGCGCGACGCAGCTCTCGATATCTGGCGATGCATCGCCCTGCTGGAGCTTGCGAGAACGGCGAGGACTGGGCCTGCGCGCCTTTCAGGCCATCTCGACGGCACGCGATGCCCGCAGAGCGCTCGCGCGACCGCGGCGGCGAGTCCGGCCGAACCTGCGAGGATGGGTGCCGG
>JAUVSA010000254.1 GCA_030597345.1 Bacillota bacterium | reverse complement strand
GCCGACGGATGTGCCGACGACGGGACAGCCAGCGGCCATAGCCTCGGGGAGCACAACGGGAAGGCCCTCGGTATCACCCGACATCGTCACTACTGACGGTACGAGAAACACGTGGCTGCGGCTGTAGAAGCGTGGAAGCTCGGCCGGCGGATGGGCGCCGGCGAACCGGACCCGCTCCGCCAGGCCCAGCTGCGACGAAAGGGCCTCCAGCTCCCCGCGGCAGGGGCCATCGCCCACGACAACCAGGCGGACGTCTGGATGGCGGGCGAGGACGTCAGGGAAAGCCCGGAGCAGATGTTCCACCCCCTTCTTCTTAGCCAGGCGGCCTACGAAGAGCACGGTCTGGTCCGAGTTCTCACCACGCTCTGGTCCAGCGGAGAAGCGGTGGGTATCAACACCCATCGGCATGACCCTCGGGCGCTCCCCCCGGCGAGACGTAACCTGCGGAAGCTTCGTCGCCATGTCTCGGCTGACGACGGTTACCGCCTCGCAGCGCGAGGCCAGGGCTCTGCGCAAGGCGTCCAATAGCCGGCCGCGGAGGCCATATACGTCGGCCCCATGAGCGGTTATCACCACTGGGATGTTGAGAACTCGGCCCACCAGCACGGCGACAATCCCCTGGGGGACGAACCAGTGGGCATGGATCACGTCCGGGCGCGTCGACCTGGCCAGTCGGAAGGCCGCAATCAGCTCCAGGAGAAGCAGAAAGGGCACCTGAAGGAAGAGCCAAGGACTTCGGCTCAGGCACTCAAGGATGGCGCCGTCGGCGAGGCGCTCCAGGGAGCGTGGCCAGAAATAGTGGAATCGCCGCACCCTGACGCCCTGGAGAGTCTCCGTCTCTGGCGCGTTCCGCACGGCAGGTGTAAGCACCGTCACATCGAAGTGGGGCAGGAGGTGGCTGCACAACTGGAACACAAACGGCGGCGTGCTATCGTTGATGCTTTTCGGGAATGTGCTGGTCAGCACCAACAGCGAGGGCCGCGCAGCGGGGCTTGCCGAGGCCACGGTCTACTCCATTCTCAGGGGCACGGCTGGCGATGCCTCCCGGTTGCCGGCGGCGAGATGCGGGGGAACCGGCCCCTGCTGCTGCCCGTCCAGGCGGGTGTGCTGGCGGGCCAAGTCGTCGTAGTAGCGGCGCTTCTCCAGGTACAGCATCGTCTCCTGGGTTTCGCGCATACGGCTGATCATATCGGCCAGAAGGGCAATCAGGAAGGAAAACGCTCCGAGGATCAGGAAGATCGCGCCCAGGATGGTGAAGGACTGGTACGGCGAGGTCTTACCGGTCAAGAAGAAGTTGGCGAGCACCGTCATCTCCGCGGCTCCGCCCATCAGGGCGAGGACGGCGCCGATCGCTCCAAAGAAGGCGAGAGGCAGCCGATCTCGTACCCCGCGGGTCAGGATCGCGAGGGCGCGGGTGCCGTAGCGGGCGAGATTATGGGCTACGCGTGACTTGCCGTGCTCGCGGACGCCACGGATCGCGATAGGCACCTCGGTCATGGGTACACCCTTGCGGGCCAGGTCCAGCAGCGACTCCTGGGTGTACGTGTGGGCGCCGAAGACGTTGAGCCTGATGGCAGCGTCGCGGGAATACGCACGGAAGCCGCATGCGGCGTCAGTGAAGGAACGACCGCAGGCAAACCCCGTAATGCGGGCCATGAACCAGTTCCCGAAGCGGTTGGCCACCGGCATCTCGGGCACGAGGGCAGGGTCGCCGAAGCGCGTGGCCGTGGCAAAGTCGGCCCGTCCCTCCAGGAGCGGGGCGATCAGTTGAGGGATAGCTTCCGGCGGGTGCTGCCCGTCCCCATCCAAGCTTACGATGATGTCGGCCCCGGTACGCAACGCTGCATCGATCCCAGTGGCGAAGGCAGCTCCCAGGCCCCTATTCTCGGGATGAGAAACTACCTGCGCACCTCGTTCCAGAGCGAGGGCGCGGGTTCGGTCGGTCGAGCCATCATTCACTACGATTGTGTCGATACGGTCGATCCCTTCGATGGACGCCGGGATGCGGCCGAGGACGCCGCCGATGGACCTCTCCTCGTTGAAGGCGAAGATGACTGTTGCTAGCTTCATTATGACGGTAGGTCCCGTTGCAAGCCGCTAGAAATCATGTTGATGGGGTCGAGAACACAGCGAGAATGCGTCTTAATGGCTTCATAATCGATCTCGTCATGAGGGCAGAGGATGAGAGTACAGTCGGCGCTCCGGATCGAGTCCTCTGTCAAGGGGAGGGAGGCCAAACGCTCTCCATCGATGGCAATGGTGGGGACGAACGGGTCGTGATACTGGACGCGAAGTCCGGCGTCCTTAAGAAGAGAGGCGATGGTCAGGGCCACAGAGCCCCTTACATCGCCCACCCCCGGCTTGTAGGCCATCCCCACGATCAGCACCACCGGCCGCGCCTGTCCTGCGAGAGCCTCGTGTACGCGGGCGACGGTCTCCTTGGCCACGAGCTCTGGCCTGCGGTCGTTCACCGCGATCGCTGCGTCGGTTATCTTGGAGCCAACGCCTTGCCGCTGTGCCGTCCAGCGGAAATAGCGAGGCGCGAGAGGGATGCAGCGACCGCCCACGCCCGGGCCGGGCGAATGCCGCATGAACCCGAAGGGCTTAGTGCTGGCGGCGTCCAGAACCTCGCGAGGGCTGATGCGCAGGGAGCTGCAGACCTGCGCCAGCTCGTTAGCCAAGCCGATGTTGACGAAGCGGAAGGTGTTCTCGAAGACCTTTGTGGCCTCGGCGACTTCTGGGGAGGACACCGGATGCACTTCGATGGTCAGCCGCGAGTAGAAGCGACTGGCAAGAGCGGTGCAAGTCGGCGTGATGCCGCCGACGACCTTAGGGATGTCGAGTGTCGAGAAGCTGGTGTTCCCAGGGTCCAAGCGCTCTGGGGCGAAGGCGAGACAGAAGTCTGAGCCGACCGCCAGCCCTCCTGCCTCCAACAGGGGCAGGATCACCTCTCGCGTGGAGCCGGGCGGGACGGTGCTCTCGAGAACAATAAGCTTGGGGCTGCGTAAGCGCCGGCCGACTTCTCGAGCAGCGCTGGTCACAGCCGAGAGATCGGGCGAAGCCTCAGGGGACCAGGATGTTGGGACGCAGAACACCACACAATCGGAGTCGCAGACAGCGTCGAAGTCAGTGGTGGCCTTCAATCTTCCGCCGGCAACCATCTGCCGGAGAAGCTCGGGGTCTGTGTCCACCTCCGGACTCACGCCGCGATTGATCCTGTCGGTTACGGTGGTGTCGATGTCGATCCCCACCGTCGGGAAACCGGCCTCAGCGGCGGCCAGTAGCTGCGGCAATCCCACCGTACCAAGACCGATGACTCAGACCTGGGCGTCACCACTGGCAAGGCGGCGGTCGAGATGTTCGAGGCTAGTTACCAAAGCCTGCATGATGTCTACTCCCATTCCGGCTCTGCCGAGGCTCTCTGCTTTGCTGGCAGTGGGCAGTGAAAGCCGCGGGCAAGCGCGCCAGAGGCGTTCGTGATCACTTATGCACGACTTCTTCATCAAATGGACGCGATTGACCTGTCAATGTTACAGGTCGTTGC
>JAUVSA010000041.1 GCA_030597345.1 Bacillota bacterium | reverse complement strand
GGACGAACCCATCGGCTATCGCTGGGCCGTATACGGCATCATCCTCAGCGTGCTGATCTGCTTTGGCTGGCTGGTCGCGGCGGGCATGACCCCCGCCTACTCGGCCGCCTACATAGTGCTCCTAATCGCGATCATGCTCGTCCTCACGCGTATCATAGCGGAGGCAGGCATGCTGATGGTACAGGTGAACTTCTCGCCGCTCGACTACCTGCTGCTATCGGGTGGCACGGCGGCACTCGGCCCGAGGAATCTCACTGTGCTTACCTTCGTGGACTGCTCCTTCGGCTGGGACCTGCGCGAGTTCCTCATGCCCTCCGTGCTCAACAGCTTCCGTCTCGCCGAACTCCAGGGCATCTCCACGCGGAAGGTCGTACCCGCCATCGCTCTTGCCCTTCTCGTTTGCCTGCTCGTCAGCATCCCCGCCTTCCTCATCACATTCTACAATCCCGGAGCAGCCCAATCCGGCAACTTCGATCACATCTACTCCCACCCGCACAGGTACTTCGCCGCCCTCGCGAGCCGTCTCCAGAGCCCGGTCCACCCCTCGAACATCCAGTATCTCTCCATGCTCTTCGGCGGTCTCACTGTCGCCGCGCTCTCCTGGCTCCGCTTCACCTTCGTCTGGTGGCCCATCCACCCCCTTGGCTTCGTCATGGCCACCTCTTGGGCCAGCCTCAATCTCTGGTTTTCCCTCTTCCTCGGCTGGCTGTTCAAGCTCATCATAATACGCTATGGCGGCCTCCGCGGCTACGTCCAGTTCCGTCCCCTCTTCATGGGCGTCATCCTGGGCGATGTTCTGGCCGCTCTGCTTTGGATCATCGTCGGCTTGATCACGGGGATCGGCTTCATGGTGACCGTCATCTAGAGACCCTCCTGTATTGCAGTGAGAGTTCTGGGAACAGGCTGCGTGTGGTGGGCCCTCGCGGGAGGACCCGCCGCGGCTAGGCGGTTACGGAACCATCGCCAGCGCCTCCGGGAGCGGTAGCCGCAGTCCTCGCTCGCCGCGCCTCCCAGTGACCAGTCGTGCCGAGCAGTCGAATGCGCTGCCTCGCCTTATTCGGCGCGGCCGCCCTAGGCAGCAGAGAAGGGCATATTGACAGAAAGCCATGGAATCGATACCATATTATACGTCGGCCATCTGTTCGTCAAGTCGCCGAAGCTGTGGGCCGGAAGGGAGGTGACGCGGTCCTGCCCCGGGGGCGAGCGCGGTTGACTTCGGTCGGTTGACCGACGAGGTAGAGTACGAATTAATCAGGAGGATGCATCAACATGCAACGTAACCGCAGAGGATTCACGCTGATTGAGCTGCTTGTGGTGATCGCCATCATCGGCATCCTGGCAGCAATGGTCTTTCCGGTCTTTGCGCGGGCGCGCGAATCGGCCCGTAAGGCGGTGTGTCTATCGAATGTGAAGAACATCGCCCTGGCCATTCAGATGTACCTGGCGGACAACAATGACACCATGCCTCCGGGCGAGCATCGGCAGGAAGTGTTCGACTACTTCGATTCGGCGCCGGGCGGAGGGCCTGGCGGTGGCACCGGCGGTGAGGACTGCGAGCTCCTGTTCACGGGCCACTTCGAGCATGCCAACCCGTACCTCCGCTGGGCCGTGATCTTTGACGAGTATATCAGGAACCGTGACGTATGGCGCTGTCCCAGCACAAGGGTCGACATGGGCGCCTTCTTCATCCTGCCACATCAGGACTGGCTCGGATACCTGCGGGTCACCGAAGGCCAGTGGGGCTCCAATGCCGATACTGGGCCATGTGCGGGCACGTGGCCGTCAGGATGGGGCGGCCAGGTCACCGACTCGATTGTCCAGAATAGGTTCGCCACAGATAGGGCTACTAAGGACATTGCGCACAAGGCCTTTATTCAGAACTACTCCGTCAACGGTCCGTCGTTTGCCGGGCCGGGCGCGCAGGGACTGAAGCTGGCCGCGGTGCAGGACCCCGTCTGGTATGTGGTGATCGCCGACGGCGGCTCTCAGATCGACACCTTGAACGCGAGCAATGTGGCCTATCCTGACATTTGCGCATTGGCCTGCCCGTGTTGGGAGGCCGATTTTGAGAACTGCCCGTGGAGCCAAGACTGCGGGAAATCGCTCGAGATGATCAGCGATCCCCAGGCGCGGAAGGATCGCGCTCGCCACTTGGGCGGGAGCAACTTAGGCTTCCTCGACGGGCATGCCGCGTGGTTCCTCGCCGAGTACATTCTCTCCGAATCGCCGCAGTACGCCTGCGGTTGCTGGGGCGGCGCTGTTATCGATCGGCAGTTCAAGGGCCTCCACCCAATGGGCCCGACATCCTCTCCGACCGGCGACCAGGGCGGAGATGGTGCTGTCCTGGAGTGCTGGGGTGTGCCCACGTTGTACTAGACGTCACCCCAAGCCTACGACCTTCTGCCATTTGAGAACTGGGCGGAGCGCCTTCGGGCGCTCCGCCTGCGCGTGTTCTCACCTGGCCGCGCCCTGAGGCTGTTCACCGGGACGCCAGCGCAAGGGCGCTACAGCAGTGGGATATTGAGTACCCAGGACAGGATCGTGCGCAGGAAGGTGATGGTGGCGGCCCCGATGATCACACCCAGAAAGAACGTGAGCCCCTGTCGGTGCAGGCGCAGACCTCCGTACCGCATGATGGCCGCCTTGACCAGCCAAGCGGCGAAGATGGCGGGAAGGTGGTAATCCGTGGCCCAAGCGCAGGCGATGGGCAAAGCTACGGGATGCAGCGGCCAGCCGACAAAACGCATCTTCAGCGCCATCAGGGCTATGGTGCTGACCACGCCGGCTCCGACCGCCGCGAGTGCCGAGTAGTCTGGACCCGCTGGATTCCCCACCGCCTGGGCAAGTAGCTCCGGCACGTCGAGCGCGTGATGATCCGCCTCTGGGTCAGCATTGCCAGCGACGCCGCTCCCATACGCGACATAAAGGGTCGCCCAGAAGACGCTCATGGCAGCCACTGCGGTGATCGCCACCATCAGCCAGGCGAGTCTACCTCGGTCCATACGCCCGCTCTCAGCAAGCTTGAATCCCTCCAGAGTCCAGGGCTGAGGCGCGTTGTTGAACGCCCGCGTGACTGGAGAGGTGATCCACATCATCCCCTGCGCCTGCTGTGACATTGCCTTGGTGCCGATCACCATCGGAAGCACGTGGTTCGGCCCTACCCACCATAGCTCGAAGGTAGGCGGCGCGAGCTGAGCCCGTATGCGAGTTACCGCCAGGCCGAGCAAGAGAAAATGGCCAGCCCAAAACAGCGTGAGTGGCGGCCCCATGCCGCCCCGAGAGAAGAAGTAGATGAGAAAGCCGAGCGCCACCAGCAGTCCTATAACGGCGCCCCGGTAGCTGAATGCTTCGCCCGAGTCATCGAGGCTGGAGCTGAATCCCAGTACCTTACGCACGACCTGACGAAGGTAATGTCGGCCTAGCCACAGCACCGAAACCACTAGTGCGATGTAGCCCCCCAGTGACTGGTTGTCTACGTAGGGGAACCCGGTGTAGATGTTGGTGGTCCAGGCGAAGTGGGTCGCTATGATGAGCTGAGCCTTGAACATCAGGTTGAAGAACCAGAGCGAGAAGAGAAGGTCGAGTGGCATCAGGTAGCACACTGAGACCATAATGGGCTCGATCCCCATTGCCACTTGGCGGATAGCGTTCCACGGGCGCAATCCCTGCATATACGGGCCAGGGTCCAGATAGAAAGGTATCCCCGGCACGGCCGGAACCAGCCCATGGATCGTGTTGAGGGCCTCGATCCCCGCCGCCAGCAGCAATCCGACCCACATGGCTCTGCTTCGGAACAGCCCATAGTGTCTGTCAACGACTTGCAGAGGCACCATGATTGCCGGGAAGAGCAGCTTATCCTCATCAGACCAGCGGCGACGGAAGATGGAGCTGAGACAGACGAATGCCAGCATCAGCGCGCTGACCATCGCACTCAACCACAACGCAGGCCCCAGCCAGGCCAGCACTACACGCCTCCGGTACACCGTGGAATAGCCCTCAAACAGCCCGCTGATGACCTCTGGATCCGACACCGTCAGCCAGCCCGGGAGGTATGGCAGTACCAGTTCATCCCATTGGTTTGACGGCGTCGCAAACCAGAAGGGATTCGAGATCGCCTCCGGCAGGTCGCTGAGGAAGTCTACGTTGCACCAGGCGGTCGCCAGGGAAAGCATGAGGTAGATCGTGAGCAGCTCCCCCACAGAGAAGACCCACCGGGGCCGCCACCGCCGCAGCACGGAGTTGACGCACACGAGCCCAACCAGATAGACGACACAGTTGTAGTAGATGATGCCCGGGCCGACGTAGTTCCCGAAGTGCCAGTACGTGTAGGTCATCCAGTATGCGTTGAGAGGCGTGGCTGCCACCACGATGAGAACAGCTCGGAGGCTGACGCCCCGAGGACGCACTGGCTGAGAATGTAATGTGTCGGCCACTACTACCAGCCTTCCTCACAGCGGCAGATCAACGATCCCAGGCGCCACGGTTGGCAGGCTTATGCTTGACAGCCCGTTCGATCAGTCTGCGCGCGTTGTCGCGGAACACGGCTTGTACCTCTGCCCGCCGCATCCCCAGATCTTGGCAGGCATCCTTGATCGCCCTGAGCGCCTCGTACATGTAGAGCGTATAGCGGGCCTCGATTTCGGAGGGTTCGCGTTTCCTGTTGAAGTGGAAGGGGTGGCTGGTTCGGTTGACGTAGGTGCGGCCTTGCCACTGACGCCGCCCGCGCGTGTAGAAAACCGGATTGTCGGTGCCGTACAGAATCCGGGATGGGCCAATCTGCTCGAAGGCGAGGCGGTGAACGGCCGGGTTCAGCACGGCCGAGTTGTCGAAGTAGATCCCCGGATCGTCCGCCAGAGCCGGGAGCCCGTCGCGCGCATGAAGCTCAGTGTAGCAGCGGCCGAAATGAGCGATCACCACAGAGACGTCGGGGTAGCGACGGCGGATTTCGCGAATCGCGCGTAGGTTGTCTGGATGGGGAAGGCGCTCGGCCTTGGGCACGTGCAGCGTCACCCACGCGTGATGGTGGTTCAGCACCTCGAGCGCGCGGTGGGGGAGGAAGTCGAAGATATCCGATTCGAGGAACCGGTCCCGGGTTTCCGCGTCATAGCCGAGGAGCGAGTAGTAGGGCTTCACACCGATCACGCCGGGCTTGGCCAGCTCTCGCGCCACGCGCTCCCCGTCCCACTCAGGACGAAGCACCGAGAGCGCGTGCCACTCACGCGCCGGGCACTCCCGCTGCAGATACTGGTTGGCCTTTTCGATATCGAAGGCCAGACTTGGCAGCCCCATTGCCACACAGCGGACCCGGCGTCCCGGAAAGACGGTCTCGATGCACTTGTCGGAGGCCGCCGCGTCGATGGGTTCGGAGAGTTCGTTTACCCAGTACTGCCTGCGCATCTCCTCCATCATAGGCGCAAGTCGGAGCGCGGGGTCCGTCACGTGGGTGTGCGCATCGACGATTTCGTGTGGAACCCAGTCTTCGAGGTGCTCCGCCCAGAATGCGCGGTCGACCCGAGTATAGTCCCAGACATAGTGCAGATGGATTGGCTTCACTGACTCTCCCGACCGGACTCGACCAAGGGTAACGAGTCCACGTACTCCTGCAGCAGTCGGCGATAGAAGGCGCGCTGCGCGCCGGGGGAGATCTCCTCCTTCGATGGGGTCATCTCCTCTGATGCTCTCGCCAGATCGTCGCTGCCTTCCGTCAGACAGCGCGCGATCATCGCCGCCCCGAGGGCGCTCGTCTCGCTCTCCGCAGAGCGGACCAGGGGAATCCCGCTTGCATCCGAGATTATCTGAGGAGTCACCGCACTCCGAGACGCGCCGCCGCATATCACCACGCGCGAGACCGGCATTCCTGCTTTGGCGATCAGCGCCAGGTAGCGGGCCAACTCCATCGCCAATCCCTCTACGACCGCTCGCAGAATGTGCGGGCGGCCGTGCGAGAGTCGCAGGCCGGAGAGTCTCCCTGTTATGTCCTGTGGCAAGTGGGTCGCCCCGCCAGCCACCAGGAAAGGCCAGAACCTGAGGCCTCCGGCCCCTGCCGCGGTGGTGTCGATCATTCGGTCTATCTCGCGATCATCAACCTCCGTCAGTCCAAGGACATCCCTGGCCCAGGCGAGGGAGGAGCCGCCGTTGGCGAGGGAAAGCAGCTGGCTGTAGACGTCTTTGACCAGGTGGGGACAGGCGAAGGCGCCCTCGACAACCGGACGGGACAACTTGTCGGCGGAGGCGAGCAGCACCCAGGCGGTGCCCGTCCCCACCATAACGTCGCCGCAGTGGATGGCCCCGGTTCCGAGCGCGGCGGCGTACTGGTCGTGTACCGCCGCCGAGACCGGCACTCCCGGCGGTATCCCCGTCTCCGCCGCAATCTCCGGGAGCAGGCCACCGGCCTCCTGCGACGGGTGGATCAGGAGAGGAAGTTGCTCTTCCTTCACGCCAAGCAGGTCGAGCACGTCCGGGTCGGGCGCTCCCAGCCAAGGGTTGAGCAGCACGGCAATGGACAGAGAGGTCGCGTCGTGCGCGCGTCGTCCGCACAGACGTGAAACGATGACATCCCCAACGAAGCCGATCTGGTTGGGGGCGAGGATCAGCTCCGGTGACTGGTGGCGCAGCCTCTCGAGTTGTCCCAGAGCCACCCCGCTGAACCCGTGGCCGACGTGGTCGGCGAACCACTCTGTCCCAAGGGAGTCTTGGAGCCCCCGGTTGTACTTCGCGGCGCGTCCGTCCAGCCAGCTGATCACGCGCCCCCGAGGACGTCCGGAGCCGTCGAGGAGCTGCAGCGCCCCTCCCTGGCTTGAGACACCCACGCCCCGCACCGAGGACAGGCTGCTCGTCTCACCGAGCCGCGCAATGGCGGCCAAGGTTGACCGCCAGATCTCCTCAATGTCTTGCTCGACGCCCTGCTCTTCTACATGGTAGACGGGGACGCGCACGCGGCTGCGCCCGACGATACCGCCCGACGGCTTCACGAGGACACCCTTGATATTGGTTGTTCCCAGGTCCAACCCGAGCAGCACCGGGCTAGACCTCGCAGTAATCGGCGTCGAGAAGCCGGGCGGCAGCCTTCAATCTGTTGCGTGCATCCCCGAAGCATACCGCAAGATGATGCGGGCCTCCCGCCCTCGCATAGTCTGTCAGGAATTCCCGCACGTTCTTTTCGGGCACTAACTTGAAGTGCGGTGAAGCCATCTCGGGGAGCGGCCCGAAGTCGGATATCGTCATCGGGGAAACGACGAATCGCCACCGGTTGCCCGGAGCGATCGTCAGCGCGCACAGGGTTGCGGGACCTGGCTCAAGCGCGATCGAGAGGAGGAGCTGACCGGCCCGGGTGGGCGTGATAGGGCGCGAGCGGGCGGTCATCACGACTTTCCGGTCGCGCCGCGCCATCGATACGTTCGCTTCTCCCATGTGACTCATGAACAGGGCATTGCCCCCGAAGTCGATGGTGAAGATCTCGGCGAAGCTGGCCGGGGGATTGAGCCAGTTGAGGAAGCTCGTCCCGGCCGCGGCGATCAGGTCGCCTTCACCGCCGAATCCGATGCCGTCGGCCATCAGCCGGCTGGCGGCGACAAATGGCACTGTAAGCGTTCTCTCGTCCTCCCCGAAGGCCATGAATTGGTAGGTGATCCCGTCCAGGTTGTGCTCCGCGATCATGCTCCGGAGTGCGAGTTCTGCCCGAGCCGTGGCCTCCAGATCAGACTGCGCTATGTCGCCCGAGATGTCGTACGTCTCGCGGTACTTCGTCAGCAGTTCGGCCACCGCACTTGCATCGGCCCGCTCGGCACGTTCTACATAGTCTCCCACCGAGAGCGCCGTCCACTCACATCCGAGTTGGGCCACCATCTGGGTGGTGTCCACGGCGAAGTCGCCCATGCCGGGGAAGGGGTAGCCAAGCAGACCGAGTCGCGCGCGGCGGAGCCGGCGGACGACCGCTGCGGCGGAGAAGAAATCCGCAAGCTCGTTCATTCCGGCGGCGTCCCTGACGTGGGAGGTCACGTAGGAGAACGGCACTCCGGTGCGCAGGAGCACGTTGCCCAGGTCCTGTGTGCCGTGCACGCCATGGTTCTTGGACATATCGTCACCCGTGAAGCCCTCACCCACAGAGAAGAGCTCTTGCGTATTCCAGATCATGATGGGGAGAGTGGTACGTTTGAGCGCCGACAGGGGAAGCTGGCTCGGAGAGTAGGTGAGGAGCATCACAAGCAACGCCTCCGCGCCCTCCGCCTCAAACTTAGACACGGCTGCTTCGACATCGCCCCGCCGGTAGACGGCGCCGGGAAAGATCACGTCCGCGAACTCGCCAAGAGCGGGAAGAATGTCCTCTCGGACCCATTGCTCGCGGTCCTCGCGCAAACCCGGCGACATCGACTCGTAAAGCTCCAGCGTCAGCGCTAAGAGCCCGACCTTCGGTCGCGGTCCGGTCTGCGACATTGCTTCTCACCTCGCTGTCTGGGGTATCGGCCCGCCTGGGGTAGTTTGACCCAGTCTCCCCTTTCGGCGGAAGTGCGCGCGGCCTCCAGTACGCGCTGAAGATGGAGCCCGTCGGCAAGGGACGGGCTCGGCTGCGCGTCCTCTGCGATCGCCCGCAGGAAAGAGTAGAGGCAGTGTACATGGCTGCGTATCCATCCGATGGAGAACTTCGGGCCGGGAAAGAGGCCGCCCGGCCTCGGGTATTTCTGGACACACGCGATGCGCTGCCAGCCGCGCTCGCCGCCGTACTCGCCATCGGACCGGCGCGCGTCGCATATCTCGAGGTAGTTGGGTTGCATCAGGTTGAAGCGTATCGCTCCGTCGCGACCGTGGATCTCGAAGCGCAGTTCGTCCTCCGTACCGGTGGCGATCTTGCTGACCTCCACCACTCCGAAGGCGCCGTCCTCGCGCCGCAGCAGCATTGCGGCGGCCTCCTCTGCATCTATCGCCACCGTCCTGCCGGGGTGGTCCAGGTCCGGACGTTGCCGGGCCCAGATTCTCCCCACGCAGTTGACCTCCTGGAATGGCCCTATCAGCCACCAGATAAGGTCGAGAATATGGGCGCCGAGATCCCGAATCACCCCGCCCCCCGCGGCCGCGCTTGACTTCCAATTGACGGCTTTGTTCGGGTCGACGCTTCCGCTGTGCAAGTAGGCGCCGCGGAAGTGCGTGATGGGACCCAGGAAGCCGCCTTCCACCAACTGCTTCGCCCGGAGGGTTGCGGGAAGGAAGCGGTACTGCAGCGCGACTTGGCCTTTCCCGCGGTGGCCTGGCAGCAGCTGAGCCAGTTCGTCCGCTTCCGCGATACTCGCCGTTACCGGCTTGTCGCAGTAGATATGCTTCCCAGCCTTAATCGCCGCCTCCAGAGCCGAGAAGTGGAGATGGTTTGGGGTGCAGATGTGGACGATGTCGACATCCTCCGCCTCAATGAGCTCTTGCGGGTCGGTGGTCCATCGCTGGAAGCCCGCACGTAAGGCCGCCTCGGCCGACTCGCGGCGTCGGACGCAGACTGAACGCAACCGGCATCCCAGGGGCAGAAGTTCGTAGTAGAGCGGTATGGTCAGGTGAGCGTAAGTATGCGTCCGGCCCATGAACCCGTAGCCGAGGACACCTACGCCCAGCGTCCTGCTCTGGTCTGCCGACTCAACTGGCTCGCCCATCTCGCCGCTCACCTCCCTCGCGCTCCTACGCGTAGCCCAGCTCGCGCGCGGCCTCCCCAATCGCCTCGTCGATGATGTTGAGACCTGCCATGAGTTCATCTTCATTCATCACCAGCGGGGGGCTCATGCGAAGAATGTGCCCCGCCGGTATCCACGCAAGGCCCTTCCGGAACGCGTTAACGTAGACCAGTTTCCCGGCCTCTTCGAAGGGCTCTTTAGTAGCGCGGTCCTTGACGAGTTCGATTCCCATCAAGCATCCCTTCGCCCGCACATCGCCAATGATCCGGTGCGTTTCCTTCATCTCCCTCATACGCTTGAGAGCGACCTCCCCCAGCCTACGGCTGTTCTCGAGGAGCCCTTCCTCTTCGATCACCTCAATGCTAGCCAGCGCCGCGGCGCAGGCCATTGGGTTTCCACCGTAGGAGCTAGAGGCGCTGATCCGGTCGAAGTTGCCGGCGATACCCTCGCGCGCGACACAAGCTGTGACCGGGAACCCGTTTCCGAGGCCCTTGCCGAGGGTCACCACGTCGGGCAGTACGCCCCAGTGCTGCAGGCATAGCCATTGCCCCGTGCGTCCCATCCCCGTGAGCACCTCGTCGGCCACGAGTAGAATCCCCCGCTCGTCGCAGAAACGGCGCAACTTCGGGAAGAAGTCGTCCGGGGGCATGATGGTGCCGGCCCAGCCTTGGATCGGCTCGAGCACGAAGGCGGCGACCTGTCCCGTGCTCCCTTCCTCGATGAACTGGGCGTAGTACGCGAGATAAGCCTCAGTGTCGAGTGAGCCGTCCTCTCGTGTCCACAGGGGCCGGTACGTATCGGGGCGGGGAAGCATGTAGAATCCCGGCATACGCGTCGATGCGTACATCGGGTTCATGCGTGCACACGAGGCGGACCCGAGTGTCTTCCCATGGAAGTCCATGAAGCACGAGAGAAACTCCGTGCGCCCCGTGGCGGCCCGGCATATCCGCAGCGCCGCCTCCACAGCCACGGTGCCGCTGTCGTAGAGCTGCATGCCTTGGAGATCGCCCGGGAGAACCTGGGCGAGCTTCTCAACCAGGGCCGCCTTCACCGGTGTGGTGAAGTCGTGGCAGTTCATCAGGCGCTTCGCCCAATACGCCACCGCCTCGCTCACCTTGGGATGACAGTGCCCCAGGCCCGTCACATAGATGCCGCTCGAGAAGTCCAAGGACCGATTCCCGTCCACGTCCTCCAGAACAACCCCTTTGCCGCCACTCCAGCATACGGGGAACAGCCGCACCTGTCCGGAGAGACCACGATAGATGCCGGTCGCCTCCCCGTGAATCCGCTTGCTCTCCGGTCCGGGCGGCCCCGCTACGATGTGTGGAATCCGGGACAGATCGGCCCTGCACCAGTCGGGATCGTACTCCACGTGGGGAAGACCGTTCGAATCAATCAGGCCGGTATCATCGGGCAATAGCGTCGACATCCTCTCCCTTTCTCATTGCGACGGTTGGGTTCGCTGCAGCCCCGTGTAGGTAGTCGAATGGAGCGGACACTG
>JAUVSA010000144.1 GCA_030597345.1 Bacillota bacterium | reverse complement strand
GACCCGGAAGGAAAGTGGTGGACGCAGATCATGGCCTGCACGAATGCTCTATTGGAAGAAGCAGGCGATCAGGTCGTAGTCGGCATCACTGACATCGGCGGCAACGCAGACATCCTGGCAGGCGCCGTGGGAACCCAACAGTTGCTGCTGGACGTGCTGGAGAGGCCGGGGGTCGTGAAGGCAGCGCTCGCGCACGCGCATGAGCTGTGGATGGAGGCATACGAGGCGAACTGCGCAGCATTTGCAGGGCGACAGGACGTGACCTCGCCGTGGTGGCCGATCTTGTCGCGCGGCCGCACGTACATGACACAGTGTGACCTCAACGCCCTGATCTCGCCGAAGGTGTTCGCCGATCTCTTTGCCGATGAGCTGGGAGCGACGTTTGGCGAACTCGACAACGGAGCCTATCACCTGGACGGAATCGGCACCGAGGTGCAGGTGCCAGCGCTGCTGGCTCAAGAGGGGCTGCAGTGCATTCAGTGGGTGCCGGAGCCGGGGACGAGCGCCCTCAAGCACGCGAAGATGCTGCGAGCGATTCAGGAGGCGGGAGTCTCGGTCACATTTGGCATCACGCCGGATGAGGTGGAGCAGGCGTGCCGCGAGCTCGACCCCCGCCGGCTGTACCTGGTTGTCTATCCGGGTTGCGAAAGCGAGCAGCAGGCCAGGGAATTGGTCGAGAACGCCCTGCGGTGGTGTGAGTAGACAGGGGAAGCTTCGCCCTCGTACTCGCCGGCCGCGCCTCGGCCTCGCAGAGAGTCATTCGACCGTCGTAACCGTTGGCGCGGGGGCCGGCGGGATGCCAATGAAGACCCGGTACAGCATCCACATGCAGGCAACGGTCAACACGATGAGGACCAGCAGGCGTGCGATACTTGCTTGTCGGCGTCTAGGGTTCATAGTGGTATCTCATCCCGCCAGCGCCACGGATCAGCGGCAGGTCGCGGCGCGGCAGGCGGCGGCGCGGCGCGCGGCATGCGGCGGATCCCCGAGGGGCCGAGGATCTGCCGCTTCGTCTCTACTCCGTTTTCGTAGGTGATGCGCACAGTTCGCGTTCGCCGATCAGGCGCTTCTCCCACTTCCTCTCGAACTTCCCGGCGCGCCACCACGGTGACCGGCGGCAGCGCGCCCGGAATCTTCAGCTCCGCCCCGGCCAGCAGGTTGTCCAGGTCGACGCCGGGGTTCGCCTGCGCCAAGCGGCTGAGCGGAATCTGGTGATCGCGCGCCAACCTCCACGCGGAGTCGCCGGGCTTCACCTTGTACTCGGCCCCGGCCGACGCTTCCTGGACGATCCTCTGCACGGCTTCTTCGGCCGAGGCGAACAGCCTCTCGGGCGCAACGTCCTGCATTTCCACTTTGACTTTCTCCTTGAAGAACACAGCGGTGTTGCGTCCTGGTGGAGCGAGCTCCGTCAGCAGCAGAGAAAGCGTCCGGACGGCCTCGGCCTGAGTGGGCAGCGCGGCGACGAGCTCACCATTGGCGAGGATGGCAGCACCTCCCACGACGACATCGAGCCGGGAGCTGAGGGCTTCGGTGGCCTGAGAATCGGATCGGACCGGGTTGCGAAGAGGAGAGACATCCCGGAGCCCAACCTCCTGCGCGAACTGCACCTGCTCCAACTCGAGTCCTGACCGAGACTTGATGTCACCCAGAATGCGCTCGGCGTCGGCGCGTGTCTCCAGCACAGCCACTGGCTCACCGTCCACAGTGACGAGACAGACCCGGCGCCCGCCCGGCACCGCGCCGAGGTAGAGAAGGATGAGGCCCAGAACGACCACGACGAAGGCCGCTCGCTCCAGCCAGAGACGGCGGCGGAGGCTCGTCGTTGGGTCTTGTTCCTGCGGCCGCTTCGGAGACAGTGCCATCGTGACCGACTTGATGCCCCTTATGTAGCCTATCTATATTGACCCTGGATCCGCCTCATAGTCCAACAGGGCACTCAG
Source organism: Bacillota bacterium (assembly GCA_030597345.1). GTDB lineage: Bacteria > Armatimonadota > Hebobacteria > Hebobacterales > Hebobacteraceae > JAUVSA01. Next base: position 3,913 of record JAUVSA010000144.1, on the reverse strand, counting down.
TCCTCTGTCCGGGCAGCAGGCGACACGACCTGAATCTTCTCCCTGCGTCGCGGCTGTGGGCCGTCGAGAACAGCGCCAACTGAAGGCTGCGGTCGCTAGCCCCTCCCGGAGCTGCGTGGGGAGGCAGCGCGCTCCCGGTCGGCCGACAGAGCTCAGCGCCTAGGGCTGAGCAGGCCGCTCCACCGGCGCCCACCAGGCAGGATCGAGATCGGGGAAGAGACAGTCGCGCTGCTTGCACTCGGCCAGGAACTGCTGGTCCTCGGGGCTGAGGTCCTCCCCGGCCGCGCGTCGGCGAGCCATGTCAGCGAGACGACTGAAGGCCTCATGATGGAGGGTGGCCCGGCGCTCCGCGTAGTCCCGCGCGCTCCAGGTGGATATCAGGAACGGCCAATCGGAAGCCTCCAGGAGCAGAAGCTCCCGCCCGGCCTGGGCAGTGATCTCCGCCAGCACCGCATCGTTGGAGTCGAGCGCCCGCCGGGCCAGGTCGGGGAACTCCGCCTCGGCGCTGTAGATGTGCTTCCATATCCAGGAGGTCCACTCGTTGAGCCAGATCCAATGGAAGCCGCCCTGCCCCCAGGAGCTCTCGGGCAAGGCAACCGCGGCCTCGGGAACGTGGCGATCCAGGTATTCGGAGCAAGTCGCGAGCTCCACCGCCGGATTCGAGGCGATGCTCGTAATGGTCCGATAGAGCCACTGCGGCCCTTCGAACCACCAATGGCCGAAGAGCTCGGCGTCATAGGGGGCGCAGATAATGCCGTAGTTGCCGGTCGCGGCCCGATGCTCGGCCAGGGTATCATGGACCAAATGGGAGAAGTGGTCCGCGTTCTCCGGGACGCGCTCGGCGGCGCGATCGGGCTGGTAGATCTCTTTTGACGCAAGGTCCGAGGAGGAGGAGGTGACACGCCAGTATCGGTGGCCGCCGGGGAAATGCTTCTTGTGGAAGTCCAAGTGCCTGCCGTCTCCCGGATAGCCGTGGTCGCCGCTCCAAACCTGGACGCCGGTGCGCTCGTCGCGCGTGAACACCGCAACCGGCGGCACGTCCTCGCGCGTCGAAGACACCAGGTATGTCTCGTGGGGGCTCTTTTCGACATCCACCGTGCCGGGGCGATAGCTGGCGCGGAAGCGCTCCCACAAAGTCTGAAGTCCGGCGAACCGCTCGAGGTACACCCCCGTGCCGGCGCCCCCCATTAGCGTCGGGGTATCTACGATGAAGTACTGAATCCCGTTCTCGGCCAGGAACTCCTCCACGCCCTTCCGCAGATGAGCCCCCTGGGGTCCGGCGTCCGGCAAGGGGGATGCCCATGAGTACCGCGGCCGGTAGCCGCACTCCGGAAGCCAGAAGCCCCGGGGCGGACGGCCGAATAGGCGTTGGTAGGACCGCACGGCCTGCTTGACCTGCGCCTGCATACTCTCGTCTCGGCCCAGCAGCGGGAGGTAGCCGTGGGTCGCGGCGGAGGTGATGACCTCTATATGACCCCCGTTCTGGAGGCGCGCAAAGGCCCCGATCAGATCGCCGCCATAATGATCCAGGAAGGCCTCGCGCACGGCGCCGAAGTGCTCCCGCCACATCTCCGCCAGATCGGCCAGCGGGCGCTCTCCCTTCGCGCTGAACTCCTCCCGATTCTCCGTCGCCGTGCGAATCCTGATCTCCAAGTATGCCTCGAACTGATGCCCGAAATCGGGGTCGGCGAGCTGCTCGGCGAGCACGGGAGTGATGCCCATCGTAACCTTGGGCGACACTCCGTCCGACACGAGCTGGTCGAAGGTCCGAAGCAGAGGAATATAACACTCAGCCGTGCACTCGAAGAGCATGTCAGAACCGTGCGGCCAGGTGCCGTGGGAAAGGACGTACGGCAGATGGCCGTGAAGCACGAGCGCGAAGGCGCCGCACGAACGATCGGCAGGGCTGTCGGTCACTGTGAGCCTTTCCAGTTAGCTCTCGGCCTCCGGTCCGGGAGGCAATCTATCGAGCAAGAGACAGGCCGCGACGAAGGAGGCCATGGTCCAGGCATGGGGCACCGCCCATCGGGCGCCCGGCGTTCGGCCCATCATCTCGGGGAGCACTCCGGTGGAGGTGCCTGCACGGAGGACCGCCCGCATCGAGGCAACCGCGCGCGCTCGATAGGCAGCGACCGCGCGCTGATCCCCATGTTCGGCGAGCGCAATGCGCAGCAGGGCTCGGGCAAGCCACAGGGTGGTCACCGCAGCCGGCCCGCCTCCGGCATAAGTGTCGCCCTCGAAGCGGAGCAGAGTCTCGGCGCCGTCGGTGGGGCGAGAAAGAACCCGCACCAGTCCCTCTACCGCAGTGCGCGCGATCTCGCGTTCCTTTTCATCGTCAAGCCTCAGGAATTCGAAAGGAGCAATCAAACCGAGCGCGGAAGCATCGACGGCCCGATCGACCTCATTGTCTGCGTCGAGACCGCGGGCGAATACCTCTCCCTCCCACAGCCGAGACATGACGGCACCCTTGATCGCCGCCGCGGCGGCCTCCCACTGTTCGGCCAGTTGCTCGTGTCCGGCATCGCGTCCGAGGAACGCAGCTTCTCGCAGTGCGGCCGAGATGGCGGCATTTGAATACGTAAAGGTGCCGCGAAAGGTCTCCCACAGGTCGAATGCGGAGTTGTGAAGACCGTGGTCGGGAGAGATGGCCTTGGCCAGGTACGTTGCGGCGCGCCGCACGGAGTCCCATGCCTCTTCGAGGAAAAGCAGGCGAGCCCGGTCTCAGAGAGCCCGGGCGTGGCGGCCCATGGCGAAGAGCACCGAGGCGGTCTGGTCTATCTGGAGGGTGTCTTCCTTTGTACACCAGGCAGGCCCCCGCTGCCCGCTCAGCCAGTAGCGCTGCTCCCAGTAGCCCTCCTGGCGCTGCGTCCGGCACGCCCACGACAGGAAGCGATCGAGATAGTGGGGATATCCGGCGGCCTCCAGCGCAAGACATACTTCCACCGCGTCGCGCGGCCAGCAGTACCCGTAGCCACCTGAGCGCTCGAAGAAAGGATCAAATTCAGGAGCGGCAAGAATGGAGCCCGTATCGGGGTCCGCGAGCAGATCGATAGCAAGGAGGCAGCGGTGATAGGCATCTCTCAGGTCCTGCTCTATGCGCAGTGGCTTCGCCTGGGCGAGATGCTCCTCCCACCGGCTGACAGTCCATCTCAGAAGCGTCTCCCATCCCATCTGACGCGCGGCTTCGACGCGTTCCACCGCGGCTCGCTCGTCGGAGTCGACCCCAATGATGAGGTCATGGGCGACGCGTTCCCCCGGTGCGAGACTCACTTCCCAGCCCACGGCCAGGTCGATATCCCCAATCTCCTCGAGCTGCCGGTTGAGGTGTCCCTGCTCCATCTGCTGCTTTGCGGAAGTGGGACTCCCAGGCGTAGCGCGCCCGCAGCCGTAGTCCTCCAGGACGCCGCTGCCAATCGCGAAGCAGATATTCCTCCAGTATGCGGCGCCCACGTTCTGGTCCGGATGAAAGTGTATCGCGTTCTTCTGCTGGACCTCCCCCAGTTGCAGATCCAGGTACTGAAAGAGCTTCGCCCGCAGAGGTCGATCCGTGGGGTTGGCTACCTGGAAGTGACGCACAAAGAGAGGTTCGGAGGCATGGACAAAGTCGGTGATGCACAGTCGGAGGCCGGTCGGACCGTGGCTCAACTGAGTCTCCAGCACATTCGTGGGGCCCACATAGCGCTGTCTGCTCTCCCAAGACGAGTCGAAGGTCCAAACCAGCCGCCCGCGCGACGACCCCTCTGCGGGGAAGTAGACTGCAGGCATGCCTTCGTGGAGGTTCTGCGGGAAGTCGATGTGCGGGCAGAAGAAGCTCATCAGCTCCGCGCCGGCGCCCACCGTGACCAAGATGTGGGAATTCCCGACGATTGCGTTGGGCTGGTATACGGGCATCTCAGCCTACTCTCCGCGGCGT
>JAUVSA010000287.1 GCA_030597345.1 Bacillota bacterium | reverse complement strand
CCGCGGATGCCACTGAGCGTCTGTATGATGCCCTCGATGATGTCCATCTCCTTCTTGCGATCGGGGATCCTTCTCGACCGCGTCTCCCTCAGCTCTCCTCCCAGATACGCCACCCCGTGGATCACCCTTACCTCCAGCCGGCTAGTATCAATCTCCCGGCGGATGAACTCGCTCCGCACCCGGCGCGTCAGCATCGCGTCGCCCGTCCTCATCTTCTCTCCTCCTCATGCCCGCCGCTCATTCTCGGTCCTCGGCCTCCGCCACCTTGATTGGCAGATCGGCCTGCCCGTGAAACTCACCGTCGCCCGATGTCAGCCGCACCACAAGATGCAGGCTTTCGTCCTCTGGCGGCGCCATTCGCGGCACCAGCTCCAGCGCGATGCGCCGTTGCTCCAGCGGATGCAGGTCCGGATAAGTGAGCACCCGCCATTTCCCCGCTCTGTCCCGCGCCAACGGCTCTGGTCTCACCTCCCGAAGGTAGAACACATCCAGAGACTCCTGCGCGATTTCCAATTGCACACCCGTCACCACGAGGGCCGTCGGGTTGCGGATCAGCGCCGTCACTGTGTATGGCTCGCCCACGACAGCGCCGCGGATGTCTGCTTCGATCGCCCACTCGACTTCTGCCGGCGGCGGCGGCGGTGGTGGCGTCCCAAGCAGCCCCATCAGGCCATAGCCCAACGCGAACACCGCCGCAGCCAGGCCCAGCCCAACCAGCACCTGCACCCCCCACCGCCGCACGCGTACCGTCTGACTCGGGGCGTGGTAGCCACACGGCGGCGTCGCCTCCTCACTTACCTCGAAGACGCCCGCCACCAAAGGGTGGGTGCAGACCGCCGCGCTGTCGTCGAACCACTGGCAGTACCCGCACCTCGCCAGATTGTCTTGACAACCCACACAGAACGGGTAGCCTGGCGCGCGGGTGTCGTTTGTCGCCTCACAGCGAGGGCATCTTACCTGGGGCAAACCCGATGCCTCCTTGCCCGCCGCGGATTATAGTCAGCCCGGCAGCACAGTGTCAACCTGTCGGCCCAACCGCGTCGCCCGTTTCTTCCTCCTCGGCGCTGGCCGCCCTGTCGCGCGCTTCCGACCACTCCCACATCGTATTCTACCTTCTTCCTCGTCGCCCGCCTTGACACCTGGCCGTGGCCCCGCTATACTGCGCGCCGACCCTGAGTCGTCTCGTGCTCGAGTTCACCCTCCAACACTCCGATCCCACCGGCGCCCGAGTTGGTCGCATCGTCGTCCGCGAGCACGCTTTCGATACCCCCGCCTTCCTTCCTGTCGCCACTCAGGCCAGCGTCAAGGCGCTCACCCAGGAAGAGCTCGTCCGCCTCGGCGCCGAGATAGTGCTCGCCAACGCCTACCACCTGTATCTCCGCCCCGGCCTCGGCCTCGTCCGGAAGGCCGGCGGCGTGGGCCGCTTCATGCGGTGGCCCCGCGCCACCCTCACCGCCAGCGGCGGCTACCAGGTCTTCAGCCTGGCCCCCTTGCTGGAGGTCACCGAGAACGGAGTCACCTTCCGCTCTCATATAGACGGGTCAGAGCACCTGCTCACTCCCGAGTCCGCGGTCCAAATCCAACACGTCTTGGACGCCGACATCATCATGGTCTTCGATCAACCCATCGGCTATCCATCGAGCCGCCGCGAGATAGAGGAGGCGACCGCTCGGTCTGACCGTTGGGCCGCGCGGTGTCTGGAGAGTCACCGCGGCGCCTCCGACCAGGCGATTTTCGGCATCGTGCAGGGCGGATTCGAGCCCGATCTGCGAACCGCCAGCGCACGCCGCGTCACCGAGCTCCCCTTCGACGGATTCGCCGTCGGCGGTCTCTCCGTAGGTGAACCCAAAGCAGTGACCTTCGACCTCCTCTCCCACACCGCCCCCCTCCTCCCCGCCGATCGCCCGCGCTATCTCATGGGAGTCGGCACTCCGACCGACATCGTCCGCGCCGTCCTTTCGGGCATCGATATGTTCGACTGTGTTCTCCCCACCCGCCTCGGCAGGAACGGCACCGCCTACACCAGAACCGGCAAGGTCAACCTCAAGAACGCTCGCTATCAGGAGGATTTCGACCCTCTAGACCCCGACTGCTCCTGCGAGGTCTGCGCCACCTACACCCGCGCCTACCTGCGGCACCTCCACAAATCCGGCGAGATGCTGGCCGCGCGCTGTCTGAGCTATCACAATATGCACTTATACCTGCGCCTTATGGAAGAAATCCGAGAGGCAATCCGCGCCGACTGCTTCCGGCAACTTGCCGATGAGCTGCTCCAGAAAGGGACCGAAAATGGCTGATCCCATCACTCTCGAAGACGTCAAGCGCCGGGAGGACATCAAGACCTACCTGGCCCGCGCCGACCGGAACATGGAGGCCATCGGCTACACCGAGCACGGCTTTCGCCACGCGGACATCGTGGCCGAGCGCGCTCGCCACATCATGGAGGCCCTCGGCCGGGGCCCGCGCGAGGCCGAGCTGGCCGCCATCGCCGGCTACTTGCACGACGTCGGGAACGTGGCCAACCGGGAGGAGCACGGGCAGATCGCGGTGATGATATCCTACTCGGTCCTCAAGGAGATGGGCCTCCCCCCGAACGAGCTGGCGGACATCATGGCCGGAGTCGGGAATCACGAGGAGCAGTACGGGGATCCCTTCGGGCCCGTCGCCGCCGCCGTCATCATCGCCGACAAGTCCGATGTCGCACGCAGTCGCGTCCGCGACATCCATCCCTCCCGCTACGACGAGCACGACCGCGTCAACTACGCCGCCATGTCCTCCGCGCTGACCGTCAACCACGACCGGACTATCATCTCCCTCCGCCTGGAGATCGACACCGAGATATCCCCCATTATGGAATACTTCGAGCTCTTCCTCGATCGCATGGTGATGTGCCGCCGCGCAGCCAAAGTCCTCGGCTGCGAGTTCGAGCTGGTGATCAACGGGACGAAGCTGCTCTAGCCACCGTGGGAACCGGACATCTGCGAGCTGCAGCAAATCCGCACGCACGCACATCCGCGGGCGGGGCTCCTCAGCGTATCGTGGCCGCTGGCCGGCGGGCAGCGCCGGCTAGCGCACCCTTCGCCACGAGATGCTGGCGAACTGGGCGGGGGCACTGGCGCTTCCCGGCAGGTCCACAGTCGACGGACGGTATGTGATGTTCATGTTGCCATTGCACTGCACCACATCCGCGGCCACGCCTCCTGTGATG